>JBEIJG010000097.1:0-9367 GCA_040380385.1 Phycisphaeraceae bacterium
CAGGAGGCGGTGCGTGAGGAACTTGAAGATCTCGTTGGGCTTCTCGATCGCAACGAAGATGCTTGGGTTGCACGGAAGCGACTCGATGAATTGGCAAACAAGGTCAAGCAGCTCACGCGCGAAACGGACCAGGCAGCGTCGCGGTCGAGTGGCGAGTCGCGCGAGGAGTTGACCGCGGAAGCACGTGCGGAAATCGATGAACTCGCTGAGCGTCAGCAGAATGCGTCGGAGGAAGCGGAGCAGGTTGCGCAAGACCTCCGCGATCGTGCGCAGGCGATCGAGCAGGCTGATCGGGAACAAGCGAAGGCGCTCGAAGAGGCAGCGAAGGCGATCGACGATGGTCGAGTGCGCGATGAGATGCAGCAGGCCGCGAGTGACGCGCAGCAGAATCGACTTGAGCAATCGAAGGGCGCTCAGCAGCGCGCGAGCGACGCGCTGACGAAGGCGGCGGAGGCACTTGCGAATGACAACAAGGTGCGTGCGGAGGAGCTTGCACGAGAACTCGAGTCACTCGTCGACTCCATCCGTCGGCTGCTTGACGAGGCGGATGCGCTTCGATTGGAGCTTGTCGATGTGGATGCTGGCGTGACAGCCGCGGCTTCGGCAGCCCGAGATGGTCTTGCACGCTCTGTTGGTGTGCTTTCACAGAACACGCGTGGCACGGCGAGCGATGCGCGTTCGATGAGCCGAGAGTCCGCGAGAGCGGCACGCTTTCTTGATGATGCGGCGGACGGTTTTGCCAGCGTCGCAAGCAAACTCCGAATTGATCCGTATCCGCAAGTTGATGCAGAGACGGTGATGACGAGTGCGCAGAAGGCTTTGGAGGCTGCGCTAACTGCAGCGGAGGAGGCCCAAGACCGAGCGGAAGAGCAGGCGGAGGAAGAGAAGCGTGATGAGTTGCTCGTGAAGTACCGTGACTTTCTTGAGCGCGAGGCCGCGATCCGTGGTTCAACCGAGCGGATCGTGCCTGCGAATGGTGCGAGGCTTGCGCGCCGTGAGCTTGTCGAAAGTCGTCGCTTGGGCACAGTCCAGGAAGAGTTGCGTGTCGTTGTCGACGCACTTCGGAGAGCGGAACCCGACATTCAGGATTCCGACGCGTTGACGGAAATGCACGACATTATCGATCAGGCGCTCCGCGAGGCGAAGGTCGGACTCACGGAGGGTAAACCTGCGGAAGCGCTGCCCCTTGTTGATGAGGCGCTTGAGGCGTTGTCGACGATCGTTGCGGCACTTGACGAAGCGGGCCAATCGGATGATGACCGATTTGAAGAGTCCAACGGCGCCGACGGCGGCGGAGAAGGCGGCTCCAGCGGTGGGCCCCAAGGCGCAGTTCCGCCGGTTGCTGAAATCAAGATTCTGAAGGGACTCCAAGAGTCGCTCGCGAGGCAGACTCGACGATTCTCCGAGCAGGCTGACACTATGGATGCGGTTACTCGTGCACAGCGGCTCGCGGAACTTGCGGCGAAGCAGCAGCGAATCGTTGAGCTTGGTTCGAAGATTGCCGAGAAGATTGGTGCTGGCCCTGGCTCAGGGACAGAGGTCAGCCCGACGAATGAGCGCGAAGGAGATAACTCGAGTGAGGGTACGTCTCCTGTGATTCCAGAGGATTCGCCTGCCGAGCCGTCGACGATTTTGCCTGTTCCCCAAACTGCGAACGCAGTCTCTGAATCAGGTGGTCCGGCGGGAGATGCGCGGTTCTTTCGAACTGGGGGTCTACGATGAGCGAGGTTGAGCGAAACATGAAACCACTCAACGTTTCTGACGTCTTGCTGGCAGAAGCAGCCAGTCGCACAGGAGCTCATAGTGTTCGTCACTGCCAGCTTGCTCGATATCTGTCGACCTGTGGAGCGTGGCTCGTTCTCTTTGGATCTATCGCGTCTCCTGCTGCAGGTCGATTTCAAGCGGAGCAAGTGACTCCGAAGCCTGAAGGCCAGCAGAGCTCCTCCACTACCAAGACTGATGTGCCGCGTTCGAATGATCGCGGCGATACGTCGAAGTCGGCGAAGTCTTTGGATGAATTGCTAGGCGTTCCCGATGTTCCCTCTGCATCAGGAGGTCAATCGAGTACCAGTGCGATTGACGCAGCTGAGCGAGAACAAGCGAAGCGTTTGCAACGTTCTCTCGATGAGGCTTCTCTTCAAGACCTCGTTCAGAAAGCGCTCGAAGGAATGCGTTCGGCTTCGTCTCGGTTGACGGATCAGAGTGATGCTGGGCTTGGCACGCAGCGTATTCAAGAGGATGTCGTGAAGTCACTAGAGAGGTTGCTCGAAGAGGCACAGAAGCAACAGAAGAAACAACAGGGTTCACGAAGTTCATCGAGTTCGGCTTCACGATCGCAACAGCAGCGGAAGAGCGGTGAGCCACAAGGTCCAAGCGAGCGAAATGGACAGCAGCGCCAACCAGAGCGGAGCCGCGGACAGGGTCAACAGAAGTCATCAAGTTCAGCTTCTGGTGACGTTGAGGCTGAAGTCGGTACTCGAGACACAGATGAAGCGGCCGTAGGCGGAGAGCTTTCAGAGTCTCGGGTTGAGTGGGGGCAGCTTCCGGAGCGTGTTCGTGAGC
Source organism: Phycisphaeraceae bacterium (assembly GCA_040380385.1). Classification (GTDB taxonomy): domain Bacteria; phylum Planctomycetota; class Phycisphaerae; order Phycisphaerales; family SM1A02; genus QWPT01. The sequence goes on from JBEIJG010000097.1 coordinate 2,563, forward strand.
TTGTGTTGCAAGGTCGGCGGGACCGGGTATCGACGATCTATGAGCGCCTCACCCGTGAGTACTACCGTCGGCTCGCTGAGGAGGCATCCAAGTGAGTCCACGGCATGATGCATCCGTCGTCAGGCGTAGTAACTCGAAAGAGATGCTGCGAGTCTTGAAGCACATGAGTTCCTCGAGCATCATTTGGTGGACCGCGTGCGCAACTGCCGCGCCACAGAGTGCCGCGCTCGGATCGCCCTTTCCAGTGATAGGGACTCACAGTGCTCTTCTGCGGTTGGTGGTCGTGAACGAGCACGACTGTGAATCCACTGGGCCAATTCCAACGCGCAGCGGTATCACAGCGTGCGAGTGGAGTTTGACCGGTAGTCGAGACATCACTGCTCGAGCTACTCTCATCGTTCCCACGCTCACAAGGCTCGTTACCCCCTCCATCATCATGAGTGACTTCGTCGCTCAAGACGAGCGTGAGTCCACGGCTCCGAAGCAACCCGCGAATCCGTCCCAACAAGGCGGAGTCGAGCCGGCGCGCCCGATCGTGCAGGGTGCGGAGAACGCACCGCTTGCCGAGGAGATTTCGCCGAAGCTTGAGGAAGCGGTCCAGCGCGGGTTCGAGGCTCTGCGCAGGATGCAAAAGTCGGATGGCTCCTTCGGTCAGGGGCGATTCGGCGAACACGTTGGTATCACTAGCTTGTGCGCAATCGCTCTGATGGCGGACGGCAATGTGCCCGGACGCGGCGAGTTTGGCGACTGCGTCCAGAAGGCACTCGATTTCGTCCTCTCGCATTCCACCGAAACTGGTCTTCTCGTCTCCGACGACACGCACGGACCGATGTACGGCCACGGATTCGCGACGCTGTTCCTCGGTGAGATTTACGGGATGAACCAAGACGACGATCGGGTTCGTGACGCGTTGGTCCGCGCCGTGCAACTCATCGTGAGTAGCCAAAACAACGAGGGAGGCTGGCGCTACAACCCGATTCCCGCGGATGCCGACGTCTCGGTCACGATCTGCGAGATCATGGCACTCCGAAGTGCGCGCAACGCTGGAATCAAAGTTCCGAAGTCGACGATCGACGACGCGATTCGATACGTTCGATCTTGTCAAAACGACGACGGGGGATTCCGATACATGAAAGAGGTAAGTGGATCGGCTTGGCCTCGAACAGCGGCGGGCATCGCGAGCCTCTTTTATGCCGGTATCTACGAGGATCAATCGATCGATCGCGGACTCGACTACTTGACGCGCAACGCGTTCCCACGCGGCGCGGGTGGGGTTGGAGTTGGATTTTCCCAACAGCACTACTTTTACGGGCACTACTACGCGGTTCAGGCGATGTATCTCGCCGGTGGCGAACGATGGAAGAATTGGTGGCCTGCGATCCGCGAGGAACTCATCGCCAAGCAGAATCCGGACGGCACGTGGACCGACCAACAGATCGGCGACGCGTATGGCACCGCGATGGCCCTCATCGTGCTCCAAATGCCGAAGCGATACCTCCCCATCTTCCAACGCTAAAGGTGAGCAATGCGAGATTCGACGCAACCATCGACCCGGAAACCTACGTACTCGCTGACGAGGGCGTGGGACTCGATGTTGGTTCGACTTTCGTGGTGCCCCCTGCAGCAACGCTGCAATGCGCTCGTCGCAACCCCGGTCCTCCGAACCCATGCTGTTGTCGCAGCGTTCGCGTTGGCAAGTCGCACGCTGTACGCGGCAACGCTGCAGGGAGAGGTGGTCCTTCCGGCGGGTATCGGAGAAAAACCGCAGGAAGCGGAGCGGGAACGGACAGCCGACGCCACATCCGTTGTTCGTGATGAATCCAACTCCACAGTCGTGAGCGTTCTTCTTGGCGATGGTCGATGGGCTCTCGGGAGACTTCAGTCGGTCCGTGAGGATTCGTGGTCGATCCTGACTCGTGACGCGGGCGCGGTCTCGCAGCGGGACATCGCCGCAGCCGAGATCATCGCATTTGTCGTCCGTCGTCAGGGGCTGCGCCCTGCGATCGGTTCCGACGCTGAGTTTCGGCAACAGGGTGAAGGCTCTCTCCTGCGCGTCACACCACTCTCTCTCGGTGTGATCGATACGGTCGACGGTCAACGCATTCCAGGCACGTTTCGAGTTGTCAATGGCATCGCCTACTGGGATCACCGTTGGATCGGAGCGCTGCCCATTGATCTTGAGCAGGTATCGAACCTCCGAATGATCGCTGATCGATGGGCACCGCAGACTGCAGACTCCGATGCAGTGCTTCTTATCAACGGCGATGTGGTGCGCGGGTTCGTCGAAGCGATCGGCGAAGATCTCACTGTTTCCGCAGCACCACTCTCGACGGTTTTGGAAAATGCTCGTTCCACTTCCGATCCGAACGAACGAATCGATCACACCACAGAGAACCCTTCGGCGCCAGGTGCTCGCGAGCCAACTCCACCATCCGATCAAACTTCCGATCAAAATCCCAATCAAGCACCCAATCAGCCACCGAGCCAAACCGCTGACTCGACGAACACGAAAGCGAGTTCTCAGCCAGAAAACGAGTCGACTCGATCGATTGCAATGAACCGCGTCGCCGCGATCGCTCTGGCTGAAATGCCCACTGATTCTCGAACTGGACTTGAAGTCTGGACATCGGATGGCTCGCTCGTCGGTGCGCGAAATCTGACTTTCGACGAGGGGCGCGGTTGGGGATTCCAACTCGCGAGTGACTGGCTTTTCAAGGCTCGTTCCAAGCCAACCTCGGACAACAGTGCGGCTGATCCAATTGCAGGAATTCTTGATCGCAGCCGATTCACTCCACTTTCTGCGTGTTCGGCGGAACAGGTTCGCGAGCCCAGTGACAGTTATCTTTATGGCACATCCGATCTGTGGAGCGTTTCGCGAGCTGAACGATTTCTGCTCGGATGCGCCGATGTCTCGATTGAAGGACCGTGCACCGTTCGCTTCGAGATCCCGACCGCGAAAGCGTTGACGGACACATTGCTGACGGGAGTCGTCAGCATCATGGAACCCGCACCTGCGGACGTGCGACTGGAAGTCACCATCGGATTTGAGCGCGGCGCCAGCGAGACTTTCGTTCTCGATGGAACGACCCGTACCAAGCCCTTCGTGATCCGCGCTTCTGCCGACGCGAAGCCGACTGTTGTTGTGACGCTGAGCGACGGTGGAAACGGCATCATTGGCGACCGCATCGTTCTTGAGCGCACGGCGTTTCTTACGCCACGCTGAAATCTGGCGCCGCAATCTTCGAAGCAGTTTGTCTGTCACTCGCGGTCTACGAGAACACGGCCAACGACCTGATGGTCGCCAATACTGGGCCGCGAGTTCGTCATACACAAACGCCCTTACGTCTTGCGTACGAAACTCAATTCGGATGGCGCCGTCGCGACATGTCACGAGTCGGGAACTCGTTGTGGGCAAGACACCACCGAAACGATCCATCCGAAATCGGCGCGCGGCGGTGGATTGAACAATCACATCGGGATCGCAACGGTGTATGAGCGGCACCACGGCGTCGCGCCAACTCCCGTGGTGCGGTAGTTCCATCACTGTTGCGTTGAGTTCATGCTCTTCACCAACATATTGGGCAAGCAAGCTTGCGCACCCGAAGGTTTCGATGTCGCCGCAGAGAAGAACAGCGCCACGCTGTGTATGCGAGTATGGCGATGCATCCACGGGTTTCATCGGGACAAATTCGGCCGCGGATAGATTTCTACCAAGTGAAGTCGGCAGATCGACGCGCATGACGAGTGAGACATCGTTGTCCCGCAGTGAGCGCATCTCCCTCGGCGGCCAAAGCACGTTCCATGTACTGCATCCAAAGTGGAGTTTGTCGCCAGCGGACACCAATTCGAGAGAGACGCCGTGTCGGTTTGCGGTCTCAATCAATTCTTGAACAGGAGGCGCTCGCTCTGCGGCGGCAATCATCGAATCATGAACGATGAGCCTTTGAACTCGCGCGAAGCGCATGATGTCCGCAGCACCGCTGAAGTGATCGAGGTCCGGATGGCTGATGATGAGTGCTTCGACCACACCTCCGCGCGCTTGTATCTCCGGAAGCATGATGCGCGAAGCAGTCGAACCGATAGAACTCGAACCTACATCGAAGATGACGAGCGACTCATCGAATGCGAACAGGTGGGCAGATCCGTCGCCGATTGAAAATGTCGTCATTGTCGCGAGCGTCGGCTCGCCTTCATCCGACCCTCTCGATGGATGATTGAACGACGCGTGGAGGACTGTTGGACCGACCCAAACTCCAAGCACTACCACGGTGCATGCAGCCGTTCTCAGCGACCACCGCTTCGCGCAAAGGAGAAGTATGACCCCACAAAGTGTCGAGACGGCAAAGAGCACTCGAGCGGCGATTGGTTGCACAAGCCACTCGTGAAGAGTCCATCCACCTCCACTGAGTGCAATCGCTTCATCGACGATCGCGATCTGGAGAGACAGGAGGATGTGCAGCGGATAGCCGAGTGGCCAAACAAGTGTCTCAGCAATCGATCCAACAATCGCCTTTGGGTAAGCGATCGCGAGAGTGATCGTCGAGAGTGGCGCACAGAGAAACGTCAACAGAATTCCGGTAGGCTGCATCGTGCCAAAGTGTGCGAGTGCGATGGGTGTACCAACACAAAACGCAGCGACTCCGGATGCGATTGCTCGCGCGCAGTAGTCACCCAAGATGCCCCGCCACGCGATCGATGTTTGCCAAGCTGCATCACCGGGTATCCAGTCCAACCACACGCGACGAACTCTCGGCGCGAGATGTCGCAGCGCGATGACGCAGGCAAAGCTCAACTGGAATCCTGCATTCGATGCGACTCCAGGATCACTCACAATCATCCATCCTGCGACGACCGCGAGAATGGCATCACCGTGCCAGTCGCGGCGGAGCATGGATCCCATCGATCCCACGATGGCCATCAACGCGGAACGTTCAGCACTCGGTGCTGGTGCCATGACGAAGAGCGCGACAGCAGCACCCGACATGACACACACGGCAACCAATCGCGTGTCACGAAAAATCATCCGCGCAAAAAGCCCAACGATCCAACCAAGAACGGCGAGGTTGAAGCCGGAGATGGCAAGTATGTGCGCAAGGCCAGTTGCGCGAAATGCATTCTCAATTTCTGCGTAGCCCTCGCCGGTATCGCCAAGTACGAGCGCAACGAGCATCGATCGAATGCCAGCATCGCGATACGAGCGCTCGTGATTCGTGCCACCGATAGGTTCGACCCCGCTTTCACCTGCGACACCGGCGAGCAATCCCGCGCGAAGGTACTCGCGGAGCGACGCGCGAAGTCGCGCGATCCAATCACGGATTGGGGTTGTTGAAGGCGGATCCGTCAGAACCGTGCAGACGTTCGCAGACTCTACGAAAAGTGATCCATAGACGTTGTTCCGCGCGGCCCAAGCGCGCAGATTTCGTGTGTGCGGATTCGAGTTCTCCGCGACACCACGCAATACACCGATGACTCGAACACGATCGGCAACACGCCAAGAGGGACGGGTTCCCGAGATGGAAACACTGAGCCTGCAGTGCTTCAGCGCATCGATGGCGCGATCACTCGTTCCATATCTCCGTCTGTTCGCACTTTCGACGATCGAATGAGCCTCTCGCACAGAGTGATCTGGCTCGATGAATCGAATGTCGCGCAGAACGCATCGATGGATTGGCTCCTTCTCGAAGTGGCGCGACAGGATGTCGACCGCGAATCCTCGTGTCGAGAACTCTTCATCCACCGTTCCTTCGATCTGCACGAGCGTTCCAGAGGCACGATCCTCGTTCGGGAATACGAACTCAAGAAATGCTCTTTCTTGATCGATTTGCTGCGTCCGAAGCGCAAGTCCAAGTGTTGCTACGGCGAGAAGAAGGAGCAAGATCGCAGGCCACGACTGCATCAAATACTGTTGACGCTTCACTCTCGCTACACGCAAAGTGGCGTATGCCGACGGCGCTGGCGGCAGATTGGAGTGCATAGGTTCGGTTCTTGTGCGACCCCCGTGGCTCGTGTCGTGCCTGTGAATACGCGCGGCGTGGGCGATACAGACAACCGAACCAAGCGCAAGTACAACTCCACACAGTGCGAGGGTTTGATGGAGCTCCGCAGCAGGTGCTCCTTGTTGTCCTGATACTGCTCGACCGATGTCGAACCACGGCATCGCATCGACGAGTGCAGCGCCTGCCCAGAGCGCTGCGATCATGCCAATGAAGAGTCTCGGCGTGCTCGATGTCGGGAGACTGCCATCTAGGATGGAGAAGTTCACGGCGGGGAACTTCTGGGCGGCGACGTCCGAGGCTGACATGTTCGAGGTCGAAATGTCCGAGGTTGAAATGTCCGCGGCCGACACGTCCTGCGCGGCCGCGTTCTGTTCAATAGAAGCCGTATCGCCGCTCGCCTCACGCCCGCATGGCGCAGTGTCGCCATGCGAATCGTCGCGAGCAGAGTCGTCGCGTACGACAACGGCAGCGGCATGAGCCTTCAAAGCTCCCGCATCCACTCCTTTCCCAGGTTGTGTGGTGAACATCTACACCCCCCAATACATGCAAATACCAACGCTGCCTGCAGGTCATGCATCCGCATGCCGGTTCATGCAGCTCTTGCCACCGTTCCACCTCGACTTGTTTTCAAACCCTCACACGCGACCCCCGCACGCCATCCCTGCACGCGACCCCTGCATACTTTTCGTTCCACGTCTACGCACCCCGCGCAGTCACACATGATGCATGCAGAACTCACGCCCGCCGCTCCGTTCATCTGTCGGTCGTCGCCGTTGAACGACGATCGCGTGCCGCCAAACTACAAAGCG
>JBEIJG010000098.1:0-9332 GCA_040380385.1 Phycisphaeraceae bacterium
GACAGATTCTCCGCGGCGTCGAGGAACTTGATGAGGAGTGGAAAGCCACCGTCAGGCGCTGGCGTCGCGACACCCAGGAGTTCGTCGCGGTGGAGTTCGCGAAGCTCTCGCAGCGTGCGCCCATCAAACGGCCCACCAAGTACGGTCGACTGACCGTCTTCGATGGTTGTTGGCAAATCCGCGATTTCCCATGCTTCACCGATGGATTCGCCGATTCGTTCGCCGGGAAGCCCCGACTTACCGAGCTCACGTAAAAGCGACACGCTTGGGGATGGACCCCAAGCGCGGGCTTTGTAGAGCGTGGTGAATCGCAGCGGAGGCAGCATGCGCACTCGATCCTGCATGCAAATCAGATCGCCATGCCGGTGATCTGCGCTTCGAAGACGAGCTTTCCGCGAACGATGCCCTGCGTCTTCGAGATGAACCGACGTGGCGTCGCTTCGATCTCTTCGACGAGGATGAAGAACTCGTCACCCGGAACGACTTGTCCGCGGAAGCAGGTGTCATCGCAGCGCAGGAATCCGAGGAAACCGAGCGCGGGGAAGCGCGTTCGGAAGAGCCAACTCGCGCACTGCGCGGTGGACTCGATCATCAAAACGCCGGGGTAGAGCGGGCGTCCCTTGATGTGATGCTCACACCAAAATTCGTCCGGCCGAACGTTCTTGATGCCGACACATTTGCGAAGGTCCTCGCTCGCCCACACGATGCGATCGCACTGCCGCATTGGTCCGGTTTGCGGGAGGTATTCGTCGAGTCCTCTGCTGTCGCAAATCGTCTTGGTGAGATCGATCGCGGTGAGGTCAATCAGATGTTTACTTGCCACGGTTCGTGGGCGGAATTACTCCGCGCCGTCCTCGCTGCCGCGCATTTCAAGCACCTTCGTGCGGATCTGCTGGGCGATGTCCTTGATGTCTTGCATCGACTTGCGAACGCGGGTGCCCGCGGCCTTGTTGCCGCCAACCGCCTTCTTCATGTCATCCTCAACCTCGCGGACCTTGGCGCAGAGTTGCTCGTACAGTTCCATGAATCATCTCCGGGAGAAAGGTGACGGCCCCGCCACCATCACAACAGCATCAGGGGGCCTGTGAACTCGATCAAGGTAGCGATATTGGGGCGCGAAGTGTCTTGACGACGCCGAGGATCGCACGGAATTGCGGATGCGCGGCGTCGCCGAGGATTTCGTAGCAGGCGCCGAGGACGCCCGACGGTACCGCGCCCGCGCGTTCCATCCGTCGAAAAGCAGGGGAAATCTGGTCTGATCGGCCCGCGGAGATCGCGTCCGTCAGAAGGTACGGCTGTCGACCGCTCGCGAGGAGATCGAGGACGGTCTGTTGCACGCAGACGTGGGCCTCAACGCCTGCGATGAGTACGTCATCGCAGCGACGCGCGGAAAGAAGCGCGTCAACCTCAGGAATCAGCGCGCTAAAGCGGGTTTTCTCGAAAGTTGTGGCATGCCCAGCTGCTGCGGTTGTGATCGGCGGCGCGCTGTGCCCAAGGCCTTTGACGTACTGCTCCGTGACGATCGCGGGAAGGCCCAGTACTCGCGCGGCCTCGAGCGCCGCCGCGCAGTTGGTGACCACGCGGTCCGCATCGAAAATCGTGGGGAGAAGCCGCTCCTGCACGTCGATGACGAGAAGCGCGGTTCGTTCGAGCGAAAGGCGTGGAATGGGCATCGTGGCTCTCGATTGAAAGGGTTCGCGCGACCAAACGCGGGGGCATTAGACGCGTAGTTCAGCCTTTGCCGTCAGCGAGGCTGCGTGGCGGTGCCGAACTGGATCGACCACCGTCGCGATGAAGCGATCGACCTGCTCGGGCGCGCGTCCCACGAATGTCGCTGGATCGAGCGCGCTGTCGAGATCAACCTTCGCAAAGAATGGATCGCGCTTGAGGCGTTCCATCAGATCGTTTGCACGGCCGAATCGCTTCACTTCTTCGGCAGCAGCCATCGAGTGAACGCGAATGACTTCGTGCGCTTCTTGTCGATCCGCGCCCGCGCGCGTGGCGGCCAACATGATGTTCTCGCTCGCCATGAACGGGAGTTCGGCGGCGAGATTGGCAGCAACCGTTGCTTCCCAAACGACGAGACCTTCGGCGACGTTCGACAAGATGTCGAGTGCGCCATCAAGCGCGAGGAACGCTTCGGGAAGCACGAGGCGACGATTCGATGAGTCATCGAGCGTGCGCTCGAGCCATTGCGTCGCGTGCGTTTGAAGCGGATCGTTGACGAGGCCCATGACGAAACGTGAGAGCCCACACGCCCGCTCGCAGCGCATCGGATTGCGCTTGTACGCCATCGCCGAAGAACCGATTTGGTCCTTCTCAAACGGCTCTTCAATCTCTTTTTTGTTGGCGAGGAGTCGGATATCCGTCGCGCACTTGTGGACGGCGCTTGCGGCGATCGCGAGCGCACTGACAACTTGCGCATCAACGATGCGCGGATACGTTTGTCCGCACACGGAGAGCATGCGCGCTGCAGGCCAACCGAGTTTTTCCGCGAATTTCCGCTCGAGTTCGTCGACCTTCGCGCTGTCGCCATCGAGAAGCCCGAGATACGAAGCTTGCGTGCCAGTGGCGCCACGCAGGCCGCGCAGGCGAAGGGCATTCGCAGCGAATTCAACTTGCTCGAGGGCGATGGCGAAATCTTGCGCCCACAGCGTTGCGCGCTTTCCAACGGTCGTTGGTTGTGCCGGTTGAAAGTGCGTGAAACCAAGCGTGGGCAGCGCACGCCAACGTGCGGCGAACGCGCCGAGTCGGTCAATGACGCGCGCGAGTTTGCCTGCGGTGATCGCGAGCGCGTCGCGGAGAACAAGCGTATCGGCGTTGCACACAACGTCTTGACTTGTCGCGCCGAAGTGAATGATTGCGCGCGCCTCAGGCGCTGCGTCGCCGAGTGTGTGCACGTGCGCCATGACGTCGTGGCGAAGGCGTTGTTCGTGTCCCGCAGCGGCGGCGAAATCGATGTCGTCAAGATGCGCGCGAATCGCTTCGACCTGCGCGCGGGTCACGGGCATGCCGAGTTCGTGCTGGCTTTCGGCAAGCGCAAGCCAAATACGACGCCACGTCGAGAACTTCTTTTGTTCGCTCCAGAGTTCGCGCATGGCGCGACTTGCGTTGCGCGTTTCGAGCGGTGAGCGATAGCCCGTAAACTGCGTGCCTGTCGATTGCGTATCAGTCATGACTTCACTTCTGCCGATTTCGTGGCTTCGACTTGCGCTGACGAATGTGGCTTCTTTTGCAGCACTTTGCTCTCGGTACCCGCGCGGATACGAGCGATGTTTGCGCGATGCTTCCAAACGACGAAGAGGGCGATGAGACCGCTCGCAGCGAGAAATGGCGTTGCATCACGCACGCCTGCAATGCCATGTGCTGAGATCGCGGCGACGAGCACAGAGCATGGAACGGAGACGGCCGCGACCATCGAGGCGAGGCTCACCATGCGGAAAATCAGCACAAGTGCGCACCACAAGATAAGCGCGAGTGCCGCGGGAAGCGTGAGCACCGGCCACATCGCAGCGAGCGCGCCAAATCCTGTCGCAACACCTTTGCCACCTTTGAAGCCGATCCACGGCGAGAGCGTGTGTCCGACGATCGCGGCTGCGGCAGTTGCAAGCCAGAGCCAGGCGGCTGTCGGCGCAAGCAAACCGGGACTCGCGCCGAGTGCGCCGAGGATCCAACCGGAGAGGAGGACAGGAATTGCACCCTTCACCGCGTCGAGCACGAAGCAAAGGATTCCCCACGTCTTTCCGAGGGTTCGCCCGAGATTCGTCGCGCCGTAGTTCTTGCTTCCAACCACGCCGAGATCGACGCCGCGCGAGCGAGCGAGGAGATGTGCGGTTGGGAAACTGCCGATGACGTACGCGCCGATGAGAAACCCCGCCCAGACGAGCGGTTGATTCGGAGTGGTTGATGAGGAGTCGGCGAGAGCCAGCAACATGGATCGCGATGATACGGAAAGCGCGCAGGGAACGCGGCGTGCGGAAGCGTCTTGAGATTCGACGCCACGCGGCTATTCGCCACGCCAAAGCGGTGCACCGTGCTTCGCAAGATGCCAACGGCCGGTGGCGCGGCGTACTTCGTTCGCGATGGCGAGCAAGACCGCTGGCGGAAGTGGAGCGGACAACTCGATGGAGTCCTCGAAGACTTCGACCTGCGGCGCCTCGACGCCATGCCGCTCGGCAGTTTCGGCCACCGATGCTCGAACCAAGTCCGCGATGGCGGGCGACGCGAGCGAGGTTGGAAATGCCGCGTGCAGCGTGAGGCGATGGGGAGTCATGACGTCGTTGCTGCGTGGGGAGCGGTGCGACGACACGTGCACGTTGTGCGGCGAAGCCTTGTTCAGTGCATCGCGCTCAGCCGCGATCGAAGAGCAAGATCGTGACGGTGACGAGTTGCAACAAAGCTGCGCCAGCGGTCCAGCGCACGAAGTTCTCGAAGTCTGCGAGATTGAGGAACGCGATCGCTGCGACCATGATCGCGAGGAGTTGTACGCCCATCGCCGCAACGCGAATGGCGCCTGTTTCACTGCGACGCAGGCGAAGCGCGCGCACTTCTTCGGTGAGATCCGCAACAGCGCGGCGAAGTCTTTCGCTTCCGCCGCTTGGCTGTACTGCGCCTCGTGATGAGCCGGTCGTCATTGTGGCAGTCGTACGCTCTTTCGATCGCTTTCGGCGCTTTTTCCGAGTGTTTGGTTGAGTTGCACGCGACGAAGCCGATTCGTCGCGATGGCGGAGGATCGTCTCGACCGCTTCGCCAAGCGAAGCGGCGGTGAAATCGGGAGCAGCTTCTGCGATGCGAGCTTGATCGCGTGAAACAAGGATGGTGCGAAGACCCGCGGCACGACCCGCAGCGATATCGCGAGGGCTATCACCCACAAGCCACGAGCGATCGAGGTCGAGCTCCATGTCTTGCGCAGCCTGTTGAATCATGCCAGGCTTCGGCTTGCGCCATGGATGCTCGCGCGTATAACCCGGAACGGTGCCCTTCGGATGGAATGGGCAGTAGTAGAAACGTTCGATCGTGCGCTTCAGGCCGGTCGCGACGTCGATGAGTTCACCGACTTTGGTGTGCACCGCGTCGACGTCTGCCTCGGTGAATCGGCCGCGCGCGACGCCGCCTTGATTCGTGGCGACGACGAGGCGGAAGCCAGCATCACGCAAGCGGCGAAGTGCCGCGGGAACGCCGTCAAGGATGCGGACATTCGCGGGATTGCCAGCAAACTCGTCATCGGGAACGAGGGTGCCGTCACGGTCGAGGAAGATTGCTGGTTCCATGCATGCGCACGGCGGTCGCTTGGGTCCGCGTGAGATTGCGCAGTGTACCGAGGGCAGGTGGAAGGGTGCCGCGCAGTTCGCGGGTACGACTGGGTACAAGCGGGTGCGTACCCGGCACCAAAATGAGCACGTCGCAACAGCCGTGGATGCAACGTTTTGTGCCCAGTCGACTTGGGTGTCGGCTACGTGGCGGGTACAAGTGGGTGCGAGCGGGTTGCTCGGCGGCACGTCGTGATATGTCGGCGTGATTACGCCAAAGGCGGGCGTGATCGCGCCAAGGGCGGCAAGGCCCGCGCTCCCGCGCCGAAGGCACAACGCGCGGGCCGGTTGCGAGCGATCAAACCAGTGCGGCGGGGATGGCCTTGGGGACGATCGATCCTGCCCCGTCACCGAAGCTTGTTCCGATGGCGCGCGCCGCGGCGATGAGCGGATGATCGATCGGAACGAGGCGTTGCTTTCCAACGGTTTCGAAGAGATCGATGTCAGAGAACAGGTTGTTCTCGCGAACAACCATGCGATTGCGCTTGCCGCTGGCGAGCAGTGCCATCGCGTGGAAGCCAAAATTCGTCGCGAGAATGCGGTCAGCCGCGATCGGCGCGCCGCCTCGCTGAATGTGACCAAGCACCGTTGTCCGCGTTTCAATTCCGGTGAGATCCGAAATCTCTGTCGCGACAAGGTTGCCGATGCCGCCAAGCCGAACTGGGTCGGGACTTGTCGGGTCGTAGCGGCCAATGACCTGCTTGCCATTCTTGACGCGTGCACCCTCGGCAACGACAACGATGGCGAAGCCCGGTCCGCGCATGCGCTTTTCGATGTCAGAAGCGATCATGCGGAGATCGAAGGGGATTTCGGGAAGCAGAATGACGTCGGAGCCGCTTGCAACTCCGGCGGTCAGCGCGATCCAACCTGCGTTGCGTCCCATGACTTCGCACACCATCACGCGGTGATGGCTGTCAGCCGTTGAGTGCAGGCGATCGAGCGCCTCGGTCGCGGTTGCTACGGCGGTGAGGAAGCCGAAGGTGATCTCAGTTCCGACGAGGTCGTTGTCGATCGTCTTGGGCACGCCGATGATGTTGATTCCCGCCTTTGCCATCGGCGCCGCGCACGCCATGGTGCCGTCGCCACCAATCACGATGATCGTGTCGAGCCGTTCGCGGGCGAGCGTGGTGAGGCACTTCTCCGTGCAATCTTCCCAAATCGGTTCGCCGGTCTCGGTTCGGCCCGTGCAGTAGCGCGCAGGATTGCACTTGTTGTTCGAGCCAAGAATCGTGCCGCCGCGCGTCAGGATGCCGGAGACATCCTTGATTCCGAGCGGGCGCACGCGATGTTCGATGAGGCCCTGGAAGCCGTCTTCAATTCCGACAACTTCGATCCCGTACTGCAGAATCGCCGTCTTCGCGACGGCGCGGATGACTGCGTTGAGGCCGGGGCAGTCGCCGCCGCCGGTGAGAATGCCGAGTCTGCGCGTGGTGGGGGGCATAATGAAAGCGCGGTGAAGAAGTGCGGGAACGCGTGGGTCGGAGAGGGAGCCGCTCGCTCCGGAACGGGCACGAAGGGCAGTCCGGAAGCGTAGCGGAAAACGCCCGAAGTACGCGCGCGCTCGTTAGGATTCTCGCTCCATGTCTGAATCAAAGTCCGAACCAAAATCTGAGATCGCACCTGAAACTGCTTCGCCTGTGGAGCAATCCGAATCCGAGATCGTCGCATCGCGTCGTGCGAAACTGAAGCGTTTCCGCGAGGAACTCGGCTTCGAACCGTACGGCCAACGCGAAGATGGACTGCTCGCACTTTCTGATGCGCGAACGCGATTCTCGGAGAGTGCGCACGTTGCGTTTGATCTCGCGTCGAAAGAGGCGAAAGCAGCGGGAACTGCGGCAAATACGGTGGCTGACACGCGTGCTGTCGTGCGCGTAGCGGGGCGCGTGGTTCAGCATCGCGACATGGGCAAGTTGGTGTTTCTCTTCCTGCGCGATGCGACGGGCGATCTTCAGATCAGCGTCTCGAAGTCGTCCGTCGCTGCGAACGCATTCGAGCTCGCGAAGCACGCGGACTACGGTGACATTCTCGTTGCAGAAGGCCCGATTGGCCGCACAAACAAGGGCGAAATCTGTGTGTGGGCGACATCGATTTCGCTCGGCACCAAGTCGCTCGCGGCACCGCCAGAGAAGTGGCACGGGTTGACCGATCCAGAACTTCGCTACCGCCGCCGCTACGTCGACATGTACGCGAATCCGGAGACGGCGAAGGTCTTTGCGATGCGTGCACGCATCGTTTCGCGCATTCGACGCTTCATGGACGCGCGCGGATTCCTCGAAGTCGAGACGCCTGTACTTCAGCCGATCGCCGGCGGTGCGGCAGCGCGGCCGTTCACAACACATCACAATGCGCTCGATATGCCGCTTTTCATGCGCATCGCGCCGGAGCTCTATCTCAAGCGATGCCTCGTCGGCGGCATGCGCAAGGTCTACGAGATCAACCGAAACTTCCGCAACGAAGGCATCGATCGATCGCATAACCCCGAGTTCACCGCGATGGAGGTGTACGAGGCGTTTGGCGACTATGGAACGATGATGGAGTTGACGGAAAGTCTCATCCACGATCTTGCGGTATCGATGATCGATGAGCGCCGTGCGGCAGGATTGCGCGTTGACGCGGATCTTTCGCAGGGCGGCCCAACGCTTCCGTGGGGCGAACTCGCGATCAATTACGCGAAGCCATTTGTGCGCGTGAAGTTCGAGGATCTCTTCCGCCAAGGTGCCGGGTGCGAAATGCGCGACTTTGCGGCGGTTCGTGCGAAGGCGCGTGAACTCGGTCTACATCACGAGGCGAAACTCGATGATTGGCTCGTCGTCAACGAAGTCTTCGAAGAGTGCGCGGAGCCGTTGATCGATCCATGTCGGCCGACCTTTGTGACCGATTATCCGAGCGCTGTTTCGCCATTGACGCGGCCAAGCCGCACCGATCCTGCCCTCTGCGAGCGTTGGGACATTTTCATCGGTGGCATGGAAGTGGGGCCCGCGTACACCGAACTCAACGATCCCGATATTCAGCTTGCGAAATTCACCGAGCAACTCAAGGGTGCGGACGACGAAGAGTCGACGTTCCGCACGCTTGACGAAGATTTCGTCGAGAGTTTGCGCGTTGGCATGCCGCCTGCGGGTGGCCTTGGTATCGGCATCGATCGGCTCGTCATGTTGCTCACGGACAGCGCATCGATTCGCGACGTCATTCTCTTCCCGCTGTTGAAGTCGATGGGTGCGTCTTCGCCCGATGCGGGAGCTTCCGACGAGAGCGGGAAGGGCGCGTGAAATCGCAGCGCGCGAGTTTCCACAAGGTCTTCGTGGCGTGCATCAGGTTTAGCGTGATCGCAGTCAGTGTGGTCGGTGTTGCTCGAAGCGCGCACGCAGATTGGGTCATCGTCGAAGAGCGTTACTACACGCTCACGCTCGCTGGGAAGCCTTGCGGCCGATCGTTTGAAGTGGTCGAAAAAGACGGCGATCGCGTGCAAACGAGGTCACGCCTTGAGATGCGCTTCAAACGGCTTGGCGAAGAGACGGTGATCGACTTCGCGAACACTTTCGTCGAAACCTCGGTTGGCGATCCTGTTGCAGCATCGATCTCGATGAATGGTGCGCCTCCTTTGCGATACGAGTTTGAGCCAGGCGCTGGAGCAAGCGCTGCTCCGACGAAGGTCACGGTGCTGCGAGGCGAGACGCGTGAGGTGCGCGAAATCGACGCGGGTGTATGGCTGACGCCGCGGGAAACTGCGGCGTTCGTCGCAGCGCGCGTGATGGCAAACGCGGCAGATGCTCGGTATCGATCGCTTGACGTGCAATCAGGACTTGTGCCTGTCGAGATCAGCATGCGTCGCGGCGGCGCGGAAAAGCTGCGGCTGGGTGAGCGTTCGCTGGATGTCCTTCGCTACACCGTCGTCAACAGCCTCGTGCCAGTCGAAGCGAATGAACGCTACGACGCGAAAGGTGCGCTCGTGATGAGCACCACACCGATCGGACTTGGCGATCTCGTCTCAACGCTCGCGACAAAGTCGGAAGCGGATGCGTC
>JBEIJG010000099.1:0-9211 GCA_040380385.1 Phycisphaeraceae bacterium
AGCCAAGGCGCGACTTGTGCGTGAGAGCGTCGATCGATTCAAGGAAGCTCGGCGTATCTACGACGATGCGATCGTTGCGCTGGAAGATCGCGCGTCGCGCGAAGGTGGCCTTGATGGGCTTTCGCGCGACATGTTGCGCGAGGCACATATGCGCCGTGCGGATTGCGCGTTCGATGTTGGTCCGCACGATTCCAAGGCGTTCGAAGATGCAATCGCGCTCTATGAGGCGGTTGATCGCAAGTACCCCGAACACCCATCGTCGATGGTTGCGCTCATTCAGATTGTGAATGCATGCGATCGACTCGGTGATGCGCAGCGTGCTTCGATTGCGCATCGGCGCGCGCAGTTACGACTCGCGCAACTTCCCGATGATGCGTTCTTCGGGACCGACGGAATTCTCTCCCGCGAGAGTTGGGAGCAGTGGCTGCGCAATCATCCGCCATCGAAATCTCGTGTGGCAACAGGTGAAGAATCGAAGTCGACTGATGGAGGTACACCATGAGTGTGTCTACGCGGTCGAGTGAACCCTCGATGTTGGAGGTCGCAGAGCAAACGCTCGCCGAAATTCACGCGATGCGTGCGCTTTCTCAGTGCGAGGACGCGTTGCTGACGTTGATAGATGGCGCAGCAGCGGGCGAAATCCTGCAGCATGAGGCAGAGTCTGCGTTGGAAGCGCATCTCGCGGCGCGCGAGACGCGCGTCCGTACGCTGCAGGAACTCAATGGTGCGTGGTCTTGCGCAGTGGCACGCTCTGGTGGGGCGCTTGATCCAGAACTCGCGCATGTTGCGTCGGTGATCTCTCAATCGCTTCTCGAATTGGAGTCTGCAGATGCTCGCTTTGC
Organism: Phycisphaeraceae bacterium; assembly: GCA_040380385.1. GTDB lineage: Bacteria > Planctomycetota > Phycisphaerae > Phycisphaerales > SM1A02 > QWPT01. The sequence goes on from JBEIJG010000099.1 coordinate 843, forward strand.
TGCTGAACTGACCGAGCGCCGTCGCGCTGCTCATCAAGAGATTGGTCGTGCAGATGTCGGTCGTGCGGCGCAGCGCGCGTACGGTCCAACGAACGGTGCAGTGCAACCTCGATTTACAGACAGGAGGGGCTGATGTCAGAACGAGAAGCGCACGCCATCGTCGAAACGACAGCACCTGTCGGTGCTCCAAACGACTTCGCAGACTTTTTGCGTGCGTTCAACGATGTCACGTCTCGATTGCAAGAGACGCACGTCGCACTGACGGCGAAGGTCGAGCGACTTCAAGCGGAACTCGCGGAAGCCAACGAGCGTCTCCGTCGTTCGCGATCGCTCGCGGCACTCGGCGAAATGGCTGCGGGAATCGCGCATGAGATTCGAAATCCGCTCGGTGCGATTTCGCTCAACGCGGAGCTTCTCCGCGAAGACGTCGCGGATCGTCCGGAGTCTTTGTCGAGTGTCGACAAGATTCGCCGCGCGGCGGAACGACTTGATCGCATTGTGGGGGATGTGCTGAGTTTCGCGCGCGATACGCGCATCCACGCAACGCCGACGAGTGCGAAAGAAATCTTCGCGATGGCGCTCTCCGACTGCGAAGCGGTGCTCGCAAAGGATGACGTGGATATCCGAACAGATATCGATGGCGATTGCGCACTCGCCGCCGATTTGCCTCTCGTCGCGCAAGCTGTTTCAAATCTCGTGCGCAACGCTGTGGAAGCGATGCGTGCCAACGCGATCGACGGTCAGCATCGCGAAGTCACGCTTTCCGCACGAGAAGCGCGACTTCGAACGGCGGATGGCTCGCGGCGCGGTTTCGTCGTGCTCGCGGTCGAAGACACGGGCCCGGGTATTCCTGCCGAAGCGCGCGAGCGGATCTTCAATCCGTTCTTCACGACGCGCGAAGAGGGGACTGGACTCGGGCTCGCGATTGTGCACCGCATCGTCGATGCGCATGGCGGCATGACGGCGTGTGGTGAAGCGCATGCGGGCTCGCCTGCTGCAGCTTCGCGCGGCGCTGGTCGTTCGTCGCGCGGTGCGCGACTCGAACTTTCGCTTCCGCTTGAGCCAACAAAAGTTTCCACAGCGGACGGAGTTTCGCTTGGAGAAGCCGTCCGCCGAAGGATTGGCGGTGATCACAAGATCCAAACAGTTCACGCAAACGCTGGATGAAGGAGTCGTCCTATGGGCAAGGTCTTGGTTGTTGATGACAAGGAACTCATGCGCGATAGCGTTGCGGCGATTCTTTCGCGAAAGGGCCACACCGTGGTCACCGCGCCAGATGCGCGCGCGGCACTTGCACGCATTGCCGACAAGCGGCCTGAGTGCGTGGTGACCGATCTGCAGATGCCTGGCATGAATGGGCTCGAACTGCTTGAAGAGATTCGCAAGATCGATGCAGAACTCCCGGTCGTCTTCATGACGGCGTTTGGTTCTGTGGAGACTGCGGTTGATGCGATGCGCAAGGGCGCATTCGACTACGTCACGAAGCCATTCTCGGGTGACGAACTCGCGATCTCGGTCGAGCGCGGCCTTGAGCATGCGCGACTTCTCCGAGAAAATCAGGTGCTTCGCGCGAATGCCACGCCGCAAACACGACGCGCACAGACGCATCGCATGATCGGTTCTGGCGCTGCGATGGAAGAATTGCGCGCGAAACTCGCACCGATTTCCGGAAGCCACGGCACCGTGTTGATCACGGGTGAGTCGGGTACGGGTAAAGAAGTTGCGGCGCGGTTCATCCATGAAAACAGCCCGCGCGCATCAGGGCCGTTCCTTGCGATCAACTGCGCAGCACTCTCTTCGGCACTTCTCGAGAGCGAACTCTTCGGGCACGAGAAGGGCGCATTCACCGGTGCGGATCGTCTTCGCAAGGGACGATTTGAACTTGCAGACGGCGGCACGCTGCTTCTCGATGAAATCAGCGAGATTCCGCCAGATTTGCAGGCAAAACTGCTGCGTGTCCTGCAGGAGAAGAGCTTTGAGCGCGTTGGTTCGAGCGTTTCGCAAAAGGCAGACGTACGCATTCTCGCGACCACGAATCGTGATCTCGCGAAAGAAGTCGATGCGGGTCGTTTCCGTGGTGATCTCTTCTTCCGACTGAATGTGTTGCCGATTCGCATGCCAGCATTGCGCGAGCGACTCAGCGACGTCACAGAACTCGCGGAGCATTTCCTCGGCTTGGTCGCCGATCGCGAAGGTGGCCGTCGGAAGCGTCTCGCGAAGGATGCGCTTGGGCTTTTCGAAGCGTATACGTGGCCAGGAAACGTGCGCGAGCTGCAGAATCTCTGCGAACGAGCCGCGGTGCTCGCGTCGAGCGAAACGATTTCTTCGGAGCTCGTGGCTCCCTGGCTCGTGGCTCCATGCCTTGTGGCACCTGGAAGTGGTGCGAACTCGATGGCTTCAGGCGGTGTGGTGACGCGTCTCGCGCGGCCGATGGGCGAGCCGCCGATGATTGAAACGTTTGCCGATGCGGCGAATGCGTTGATCGGCGTCGGATCGCATGGTGGATTGGGCGGCGGCTCCACGACGACTGTTGCGTCGGTCGGTGATGGCACTGGGCTTCCAAGTCTCGTATGCGACGGCGATCTCACGCTCGATGAGATCGAGCGTCGTTCCATCGTTGCAACGCTCGAACGGTTCCGCGGACACCGCCAAAAGAGCGCGAAAGCCCTTGGAATCGGCGTTCGCACGCTCGGCTTGAAGTTGAAGAAGTGGAAGGACGAGTCGCTCGTTCCCGCTGAACTCTGAGGTGCGCGATGCTCGACGGTCTTCAGAACAATTCATCACTGCCCGCACTGGAGCGCTCGCTTCAGTTCATGTCGGCGCGACAGAAGCTTCTCGCAGCGAATCTCGCGAACGCCGAGACGCCGGGCTATCGACCGGTCGATGTCGATCCGCGTGCCTTCCAAGGCGCGCTTCGGGAGGCGCTCGATGCTGGACGTGTCGACGAGGGTGGTTCGCTCGCGTTTGAGGAGGGCGGACCAGTCTCGTTTGATGGCGGCGTGACGAAGCTTGATCCGACGGTACTCGGTGAAAATGTGCTGTTCCACGACGGAAACGACCGCAGCATGGAACGACTTTTCCAGAAGCTCTCAGAGAACGTCTACACCTTCCGTATGGCATCGCAGTTGCTGCGCGGTCAGTTCGATCAGATTCGCTCGGCCATCCGCGAGCGTCCGTGAGGCTTGGATCTCGTGGTGTGGTAAGGCGTGCGTGCTGGCGGCGGCTTTCTGTCGCAGCCGATTTGGAGAACCAACATGTTCGGCATCCTCGACATCTCAACCTCGGCTCTCGTTGCGAACCGCACGCGGCTCGACGCCATCGCCGCGAACATTGCAAATGTCGACGTGCCGGTCGATCCTCGCTCGAAGACCACCCCGTTTTCCGAGCGCGTGGTCGAGTTCGCGTCGGGCGACCCGACGTCCGGAGCGGCGGGAGGGGTGCACGTCGCGCAAATCACGCCGCGCAACGCGTTCCGGCAGACCTATGAACCGTGGAGCGACAAGGCGGACGCGGACGGCTACGTGCGCTACCCCGACATTGATCCGGTGGTCCAACAGGCGAATGCGATGCTCGCGATGCGAAGTTATGACGCAAATCTTGCCGCGATCGACGCCACAAAGTCGATGATCGAGGCGAGCCTGCGGATCTTGGGTTGATTCTGGCCGCGAGTGAGCGGCGGGCAGTTGGCACGGATTGTGCAGTGGGCTTCCTGAGGATTCCGACGGTCGTCGGGCAAATCCCAGAGTGAGGGGCCGCGAACCATGATTGATCCACTCGGCATCGTCTCCCGCGTGAACAGCCAGCCCGGCGTTGGGGTTCGTCCCCAAGCGCAGCAGGGCGGTGGCGATTTCAAGCAGGAGCTGCTTGATGAAATGCGTCGGGTGAACCAGATGCAGCAGGACGCGACGCAGGCCACGAACGAGTTGCTGACTGGCCAGCGCGACGACATCGAAGGCGTGATGATTGCGACGGAGAAGGCTGATTCCGCCTTCCGAATGCTTCTTGCGCTGCGAAACAAGGTCGTGGACGCGTACGACGAAGTGAAGAACATCCGCGTCTAAATCGCAGAAACTCGCTGATTGGGGGACGTCTTGGCGTGCCGCTGCGCGTGGGGTTCTGTCATGGAACGCGCGTGCATGGGCGTTCGGCTCGCCGTTGGTGGCGCTGCCCAGCAGACTGGGCTGATCCTCACGCGTGCCTTTCGCGCAGAAATCGCCGGATTCATCGCGCAGTCTTTGCGGGGTGAAACACTTCCTTGCCGATAGGGGTTCTCCCGATACGTCGCGCTAGGACGGCACGACGCACCGGATTCTTTCCGATCGACCCGCGCCACGGCATGGGGGCCACGCGTGCAGGCTCTGCGCAACATGCTCGAACTCGTCCGGACACGACTGTCCGGCCTTTCGCCCTCTGCGAAGCTCCTCGCAGGAAGTCTCGTCGTCATCGTGGCGCTCGGGTTCTTCCTCATTGCGCAATGGAGCGCAACCACCGATCTTGTGCCGTTTGCGGTGAAAGAAGCGTCGCTCGAAGAGGCGCGCGCTTTCTTGTCTGCACGCGGTGTGTCGTACGAAGAGAAAGAGGGCCAGCTTCTCGTGCCCGTCGATCGGCGCAATGAACTTGTGTCGGCCTTCGCTGAGCAAGCAAGCAGTGGCTCAGGCATCGATTTCGATCGGTTGATTGCGCTCGATAGTCCCTTTGAAACGACGCGGCAGAGTGAAACCAAGAAGTTGATCGCGCTGCAGAATGTGCTTGCAAACACCATTCAAGGCTTCCGCAATGTGAAGTCGGCCCGCGTCTTCATTTCGCCCAAGCCTGCGACGCCGCTTGGTGCGTCGCGCCATGTGCAGACGGCGAGCGTGAATGTTGTCATGCGATCCGGAGCGCTCTCCGATGAGCAAGTCGATGCGATCGCATCGATGGTCGCGGGTACACAATCCGGACTGAAGCCTGAAGCGGTCTCGATCACCGACGGGCTTCGGAACTATCGAACGAGCTTTGCGCGCGCGGGTGCGACCGGTGAAAATCTCGATCAAGCGCTCAAGATCGCGGATGCTGTACAAGCGCGTATCGCGACGTTGCTCGCCGCAATCGAAGGCGTCTTGATCGCGGTCAACCCGCAAGTGGTGACCAAACAGCGTACGGAAAAGCGCACAGAGTTTGGCGAGGGAACGAGCGTGCCGACCAGTGAGTCGAGCATGGTTTCTGAAATGAAGGGCGCATCGCCTTCGCGTGAACCGGGCGTTGTGCCGAACACGGGTCTTTCGGTGGTTTCAACGTCTGGTGGCGGTTCGGCGAGTTCGAATGAGCGGACTGAAAGCCGCTACATGCCTGTCGTACCAGGCAGTGAAATCGTTGAAAAAGACAACACGGGCTATGCGACCAAGATTGATGTCGGCGTGAGCATTCCGTGGAGTTACTTCGTCAAGGTGTGGCAGCTGAAGAATCCACCAGCGGAAGGTGCGGATGCGAAGGCGCCGGATGAAGCAGCGATTGCTGCAGTTCGCGACGAAGAAATCGCACGCATTCGAAAGTTGATCGAGCCGCTTGCTGCGACCGACACTGTTGAAAATGCGAAGAAGGGCGCGGTGGAAGTCAGTTGGTTCTATGACTTCGAGTCGGTGCCTGCGCAGGCGTCGATCGGCGCGGGGCTCGGTGAAATCGTGCTTGGCAGTGGTGGTGCTGCTGGTGGTGGCATGAGCGGACTGATCAAACCGATCGGTCTTGGCGCGCTCGCGGTTGTCAGTCTCTTCTTCATGTTCAACATCGCGCGTCGTGCGTCGGCTCGTGAAGAGTTGCCAACAGCTGAAGAGTTGGCCGGTGTGCCACCGAAGCTTGAGTCGGACGATGCAGAAATCGTTGGCGAGGCAGATGAGGCGACGCCAGCGCTTGAAGGTATGGAACTCGATGATGACAGTCTGCGCCGCGCACAAATGCTTGAGCAGTTGAACGACATGGCGCAGCGTGATCCGTCTGAACTCTCTGGCATCCTTCGTCGTTGGATGCGCACGAACGCCTGAGCGAGGAACGCACGTATGGCATACCGCCCTGGCATGAAACTCCCAAAGTCCGCCGAAGAACTCGACGGCACACTCAAGAGCGCGATTCTTCTGCTGCTCCTTGATGCCGACAGTGCAGGCGCGATTTTGAAGGAGATGCCGACTGAACAGGTTGAAGAAGTGACGCGTGCGCTTGCGGCGCTCGGCGATGTGCCGAAGGAACTCGGCCAACAAGTGATCAGCGAGTTCTATTCGCTCGCGATGGCGCAAGGCTATGTGCGTGAAGGCGGCCTTGATTACGCGCGAAATCTCCTGAAAAACTCGCTCGATCCGAAGACGGCCGACAAGGTCATTCAGCAGATTCAAACGCAGGTTCAGAAGACGCCATTTGCATTCTTGCAGAAGGCAGAAAGCGAGAACCTGCTCACCTTTATCCAGGAAGAGCATCCTCAAACCATCGCGCTCATCGTGTCGCACCTTCCGCATCACAAAGCGAGTGAGATCTTGATCGGGCTTCCACCATCGAAGCAGATTGAGGTCGTGCGACGTGTTGCCAACATGGAGCAAACAAATCCCGAAGTCATTCGTGAAGTCGAAGCCGCGCTCGAAAGCAGGCTTTCGAACATGATTGGTACTTCGAGCGAGAAGGTTGGTGGCGTCGAAACGGTTGCTGAGATTCTCAATCTCGTCGATCGCTCGACCGAGCGCACGATCATGCAAGGCGTCGAAAGCGAAGATCCAGATCTCGTGGAAGAGATTCGTCGTCGCATGTTCGTCTTCGAAGACATCAACAACGTCAACGACAAAGGCATCCAAGCGGTGCTCAAGGAAGTCGAAAACGACGAACTCTGCCTCGCGCTCAAAACAGCGTCGGACGCGCTCAAGAACAAGATTCTCGCCAACATGTCGTCGCGCGCGGCCGAGTCGATTCGCGAAGACATGGAGTTCATGGGGCCAGTTCGCATCAGCGATGTCGAAGCAGCGCAGCAGCGCATTGTCGACATCGTGCGACGGCTCGAAGAGGCAGGCGAAATCATCATCTCTGGACGCGGTGGCGCGCAGGATGTGGTTGTGTGATGTGCATGTGTGATGTCGCGACGTGATGTGTGTTGGACACGGTCCTGCAAGTAGTTTCGAACGACGAAGAACGACGCATATGGCAGTTCTCAAGCACTCCACTCCGAACGCGCGCGCCATCACCGGTGGCGCATTCGATCTCGGCGACCTGCGTGCAGGTGCGGAGTCGGCGTTGCGTGAGGCGAAGTTGGAAGCGGCGCGCATCGTGGCGGCGGCGCGGGCGGAAGCCGAGCGCATGCGATCCGAGGCGCGCGCAGAAGGGCATGCGGAGGGGCGCGCTGCGGGCTTCTCTGAAGGCGAAACTGCCGGACGTAAGGCCGGCGAAGCCGCAGGGCGCACCGAGGCACTCGCGGCACACGATGCATCATTCAAAGCGCTCGAAGAGGCGTACGCGGCGGAGTTCCTTCGCTGGAGTGCGCAACGCGATGAGATGCTTCGTTCGGCGGAGCAGGAACTCGCTGGGATCTCTGTCGCGATTGCAGAGTCGATCTTGCGTGAACACATCGCCCGTGAACCTGTGTGGATCACGCGCGCGGTAGAGAGCGCGGTTTCACTCTTTGCGCGGGCAACGCGCGTCGCGATTGAAATTGCGCCTGAGGATGAGTCGTTGATCTCGAACGCGATGCCGTCGTTGCGCGCGGCACTTCCCGCTGGTGCTGAAATCGAACTCGTGGCGCGCGAGGGAATCACACGTGGTGGCTGCGTGATTCGGTCGAGTGAAGGCACGATCGATGCGCGCATCGAAACGCAGTTCCGCCGCATGCGCGCAGGCATCATTGGCGATGCGTCACCCGAGACACAGGGAGGCGCGTCGTGAAACTCGCGGCGATTCGCTCTGCGGTTCGTGCGATCGAATCGCGTGAAATCGTCGGAACAGTGCGCTCTGTGAAGGGCTTGGTGCTGTCGGTCGAGCAACTGCCGCTACCCGTTGGTTCACTCGTGCGTGTGGACATTCCGGGTCGCGATGCGCCACGCGGTGAGGTTGTCGGTTTCGACGGGACGCGTGCGCTTGTCATGCTTCTTTCTGAAGCCGATGGTGTCGCATGCGGTGTGCAAGTGGTGGGTGAGAAACCGTATGCGACCGTCGGAGTCAACGATCAATGGCTCGGCCGCGTCGTGGATGCGCTCGGTCGACCGATCGATGGAAAGGGCCCGATCGCGCCAGGTTCGCCGCAGCCGCTTTGGCCCGAACGCACAAGTCCGCTTTCGCGCGGCGTTGTGCGTGATGCGCTTCCAACCGGCGTTCGCGCGATCGATTCGATGTTGACGATCGGCAAAGGTCAGCGCATGGGAATC
>JBEIJG010000100.1:0-9157 GCA_040380385.1 Phycisphaeraceae bacterium
CGGCCTTTCGGCCGGGGGCTGCAGAGTGCATTGCACTTGACTCAAGCGACTCCGTTCAACTTACGGGCAGGTGCCCCAAGCCGAGAGGAGGAGCGAGAGGTCGGCGGCGTTCACGAAGCCGTCGCCGTCGACGTCACCGGCACCTGAGTTACCCCAGTTGCCGAGGAGCGCCGAGAGATCGGCCGCGTTCACCGATCCGTCGCCGTCAATGTCGGCCGGGCAGTTCGAACCGCACGTGCCTTCTTGCGTGAGAGCGATCGTTCCGCTGCCGAAACCAGCCACGCCGAACGCACCGATCGAGACCTTGTAGGTCACGCCGCAGCTCGCTGCGAAGGTGAGTTCAGACTGGAGGGCGGTTGCGCCGCAGGTCGTGCTGTCGTCGTTGCATGCGATGAGCGCACCGCTGCAGCCATCGAACACAGCGATCTTGGTGTCGAACGACGCACCGCAGGTCGAGATGGTGCAGGTGCCTTCACCAGCAGCTTCGTACGAGTACCAGAGGTCGTTGTAGATGTTCGCATTGCCGAACTTCGTGCAGGCGACCGTGGTGCCCGAGGCGCCAGCGGTGTTGAAGTCGGTCGAACCAACGAGGATCGGGAGTGCATCAGCGCACTCGTCGTTCGCCGGCGGAGCAGCCGCTTCGGAGATGACGAGGTCGGTTGCACCCGATGCACCCGCCCAACCAGCGACGCGAATCACGTAGGTGATTCCCGCATCCATGGACTGGGTGAGGCTCGAGGCGAACGCTGCGCAGCCAGTGCCGTCATCGTTGCAGCCGAGGAGCGAGCCGCCGTCGAGCGGGCAGGCGCTCCAAACTTCGATACCGGTGTCAAACGGAGCTGGGCCCGAGCACGTTTCGAGCGTGAAGTTGCCCGACGTTGCTGGGGTGAACGTGAACCAAACGTCCTTCAGGAACGGATCGCCGCCGAAGCCGCAGGTTGGATCAGCGTATTCGCTGCCAGCGAAGGTGTTGTCGAACGGATTCGCACCGACGACCGCAACGGTCGCGTCAACGCAGTTGTCGTTGGCAGGAGCCGAAGCGTCGCAAGGAACGCCGGTCACGGTGAGCGAGTAGTCGTTGCCGAACTCGAAGCCGCAGGGGAAGCCTGAGAACACCGAGGGGAGCGCGACGATGTAGTAATCACCGGGTGGGAAGCAGAAGGTGGTTGCGCCACCGCAGTTTCCGCTCGAAGCCGTGCCGAGGATGCCACCGCAAGCGAGGTCAACGAACGCCGTGAAGCACGGCATGTTCGCATTGATCGTGACGGTCACTTCGGTTGCTTCGGTGAGGCTGAGGACGTACCAGTCGGTGTCGCGGAAGTCCGCGTCCGCCCAGAACGTGCCGTTGATGACGTCGCCAACCGCTGCGAATTCAGCAGCGCCGCCGCCGTTGCAGCCACCGTTGGTGTCTTCACCGCAAGCTTCGAACTCGGTCACAGTACCCGTTGCGATCTTGCAGCTACCTGCGCCGCAAGCGCCGCAGAGGAAGGCCGCCTGATCGGCGCACACTTGATCCCACTCCACGTCGCAGCAGAACGCGTCAGCAGCGCAAACCGAGTTGCAGCATGCTTCGTCGTTGCAGCTTGGGGTGCCGTTGGCGATGCAGCAGTCGCCTGCCTTCGGATCACCGCAAGGAATCGCGGTGCTGCCTTGGATGATCGTGACAACGCCAGGACCGGCGTTCGTCGCACCGTAACCGCCGACTGCGATCACGACTTCAACACCAGCGGTGCCGGTGAACTCGAGGGTCGAGGTGAAGTTCGCGCAAGCGAGGTCGTCGTCGTTGCAAGCAACGGTCGTAGTTGGGTCGCAGCTCGTAAGAACCGCGAGACGCGTGTCAAACGCGGTGCCTTCGCACGTCGTGACCGTCCAGATGTCGTCGGCGGTCGGCGTGAAGCGGTAGTAGCTCACGTTGTAGACGATGTCGTCACCGTACACACCTGGATCGCAAATGCCGGTGAGGTCGAGGTTGCCCGAGCCAGCGACGGTCGTGAAGTTGTTCGGACCGACGAGGAGTTCGGGGTTCGAAGCAGGATCGCAACCACCGCCACCGCCACCACCGCCGCCAGCAGCAGCGACCGTGAGGGTGCCGGGTCCGCCGCCAGTAGCGCTGAAGCCACCGACAACGACGGTCACGGTCTGACCTTCGGTCAGCGCGGTCGAGGTCGACGACTGCAGTGCGCAGGCGTCATCGTTGCATGCAAGCACGCCGTTCGTGGCATTGCAGTCATTCATGACCGCGATACGCGTGTCGAAGCCGGTTCCTACACACGTCGAGAACGTGTAGGTGTCGGTCGCAGCCGCAGTGAACGTGAAGTACATCGACCGGTAGATCGTGTGTGCTGCGCCGCAGCCCGAGATCGCTTGCGCGGTCGCCGAGTCGGTGCTGTCGAAGGCGTTCGGGCCTTCCGAAGCCACGAGCGGTTCAGCGCAGTTGCTGCCCGCTGGCGGTGGAGGCGTGAAACCGATCGAGAGGCTGCCTGCCGCTGGGAGCGTGGTCGCTCCGTAGCCACCGACGACGATGTAGTAGGTCACGCCGGCTTGGAGGTTCGCGCTCAGCGGGATGCCCGAGTTGCCTGCGTTCAAACGGCTCGCCCAGAGTTGGGTACCGCCCGTGTAGGCGCAGGAGTCGTCGTTGTAGGCGAGGACGCTGAAGAGGCTCGCGCCGCCAGCGGGGCACACGGTGCCGATCGCCATCTTGGTGTCAACATTCGAGCCGCAGACGCCGAGGGTGTACGAACCCGAAGCAGTCGGGGTGAAGACGAACCAACCAGCCTTGTAGATGGTGGTCGTTCCGCCCGCAAGGCTCGACTGGGTGAGTTGGTTGCCGAAGGCCGCGTCGCATGCGTAGGCGTTGTCGCCCACCGCAACTGGGAGCGCCGTGCCGCAGGTGCTCTGCGCCATCGTCGCCGTAGAAACAACGGCGGCAGCCGCTGCGCTACAGATGAATGTCCAATTCGTCGAACGCATCTTAGAAATCTCCTAACTCGAGTTTTTCCGGTCTCTTGCACTCGATCTACGAAGTTCATCGCACGATGAACCTCCGTGTCATTCCTGTGTCGTCCCCGCCTTGGGCTCGAGGATTTGAAAGATGTTGTGGTCGGGGACGGTTTCTCCTCAGACACCTCTCCGGTTGTTGAGGACGAAACCGACCGCAAGCACACACCGCGACACAGCCTCTCCGCGGATGCGACCGCACAGAAGCACCCGACCATAACTCCGATCACACAATCTCCAAACCGGAATACTGCAGTTCGCGGAATTCCGCAAAGGAGTCGTCGACTTCGTGCAACCGAGCGCTCCTCGCTCGCGACGGTCGCGATATATTCCGGCCCCTTTTCCACAGGAGCTGATCGATGGCACTACAAGTCGGAACCGTTGCCCCCAAGTTTGAACTGCCCGCCAAGCCCGGCGAGATGGTGGATATCGGAGCCCTCCTCGGTCGCGAGAAGGTCGTCATCCTCTTCTTCCCGTTGGCTTACAGCTCGGTTTGCACCGAAGAAATGTGCCATTTCCGCGATCACTGGTCGGAATGGACCGGCCTCGGATGCCGAGTTTTCGGTGTCTCGATCGACAGCCCGTTTGTCGTGGATAAGTTCCGCACCGACCTCAACGTGCCGTTCCCGATTCTTTCCGACTTCAACAAGACGGTCGCGGCGTCCTACGACGCACTGCACGCCGATCTCATGGGTCTGAAGGGCGTCACCAAGCGCGCGGCGTACGTCATCGGTACCGATGGCAAGGTCGCCTACGCGTGGGAAGCCGAAATCCCAAAGACGCAAGTTGATTTCGCAGCGATCAAGGCTGCGGTCGCCGCTGCACGCTAACGAACGTTGTCGTTGTCCCCGATGGAGCCCCGATGGGGCCCATAAAGGGTCGCCGATGGGTCGCTGCTCGGTCACGGGCAGCACTCTGCCGCGCGGGCTTTTCCGCGCTTGAACGCGCGCTTTGCTGCACTGACATTTCCGCACGCGCTTTACCGCGTGGGCGGGGATCCCTCAGATAGAGGCTGGAGGCTTTGAGGCTGGAGGCTTTGAGGCGGCAGGCGGCGTCACCGTCGTTGGCTTCGGGCCAGGCGTCTCTCGTTGAAATCGCCCGCGCGTCGCCTCATAGGCGCGCTTCACTTTGGGATCCGCTTGCAGCGCAATCGCTCGGTCGATCGTCGCGAGCGCGGCTGCACGGTCGCCCTTTGCGAAGTGGGCGAGGGCGACGACTTCCATCGATCGTGGATCGTCCGGGCTGATCGCCTCGGCCGCTCGCGCGAGCGCCATCGCGAAATCAACATCGCGTCGCCGAACCGTTGGAGCTTCGAGCACCCCACGCGCGAGGTTACTCAGAACGCCGCGCTCCTTTGCCGCGGCGATCGCGAGTTGTTTGCCGTACGCGTAACCCTCGTCGACTTGGTTCGCGGTTCCGATCATCAGGACGAAGCGTTGCGCGCGCAACGAGTCCGCGCGCGAAGGCAGCGCGGCGGCCACGCCGTCGTAGAGATCGAAAACCTCTTGCCAAGCGCCCGTGCGCTCGGCATCCTTCGACTTCTTCTGAATGTCCTCAAGCGCGCGCGCCCACTGAGATCGCTCGATGAACTCTCCGCGCACCGCTTCAGGATTCCACGTTCCTGCGGCGATTTCTGCGAGTGGCCTCTCGGCAAACTCGGGGTGGCCGTACCAAAGCACAACGCCATCACGAACAACGAAAAGTCGCGGCGCTTGATTCTGAAACGTCGGATACTGCATCGCCTTCGCGGCAGCCTCCGCCGGATCTGAAACGACCCACGCGGGCGCATGCTCGGCGTGTTTCGGATCAGTAAGCCACGCGCGCGTCACGTCTTCGTTCTCCCACGTCACTGCGATGAACCGGAAACCTTTGGGCGCATAGAGCGCTTCCCACTCCGCAACGTTCGGCGCAGCCGCCGCGCAGAGATTGCACTTCGTATTGAAGAAGTCGAAGACGTATGTGATGCCGGATTCGAACACGCGCACCGGAGCGCCCTTCACAAAGGAGCCCATCTGCGGAAACTCGATGCGTGCACCGGGAAACACACCGGGCGTTTCGAGCCGATAGGGCGGGGTGGTCGCTGGCGGCGCAAGCTGGGGAGATGTCTGCGACGGCTTCTGAGGTGGCGTCTGAGGTGGCGTCTGAGGTGGCGTCTGCGCCGCAGCCGAGGCGGTCGTGAGGACCATTGCCGGGCACAAAACGAGCAGTGAGCGTGTGGTGGCTGTCATCGGGAACTCCATCTCATCGGAAACTCCAGTTCACTCGGTTTTCGGCGCGTCGACCTTCGGCGCATTCGGATTTCCCCGCAACGATCGGCGAATCAAGATGCCGAGCGGCGGACCAATCGGGTGATCGGTCTCGATCACGACACGCACAGGTTTGCCTTCTTCGCGCCATCGTGTCCAGTCGATCTCGACCTGTTGCTCAAGCGCTGGTGTCGTTTCGAGGCCCTTCGCAATCGGCGGATCAAGCGCGACGATCGTGAACGGGTTTCCATCCATCGACCTCACCGTGATCGCTGCGACGGGCGGCGCCGCGTCATCGTCTTTCGCGCCCTCAATGTTCGCGGGTTCGAAGGTGAGATACGAGCCTACGCGTCCTTTCACCGTGAGAAACGCTGGGTCAGCGCCTTCGATATCGAAGGTCACGCGCTTCACGAGTTCAACCGCCTGTTGGTTGCCAGCGTCCATGGTGATGACCGTGTCCACCGACGCGCCCGGTGCGATCGGCTCACTCGGCCAAGTCGGTGTCGTGCAACCGCAGTCCGCGAGCGCTTTGCGGATGAGGAGGGGCGTCGCACCAGTGTTTGTCAGGCGCACGGTCTTCTCGACCGGCGTGTTGGGGAGAAGGTCGCCCATGTCGAGTTCGGCGGGCTCGATGCGGAGCGCGGATGTGGACGCACTCTCTGAAGTGGCGTCTGAAGGCGATGCACTCGTTGCGTTCTTCGTGCCCGTTTCATTCGCTTCACTGATCTTGTCCGTCGATGTCGCGGTTTCTCGATCGCAGGAGACGGCGCTCATCGCGACTGCGACGCAAACACAACAAGAGAAGACGCCACGTGTGAAAGCAAGCAGAACAACGCCCCTCTGCGCGAAGATGCGCGTGCCACGTGATTCCTCGGATCTCGCGTCAGAACGAATGTCACCGTGCGCACGCGTGGACGCGGCAAGGCAACGATGCGGACGGACACTTTCAGGGCGAGAGCGCTCGAGCATGTCTTTCATGATCGCACATCGACGCAAGGTTGCGCTGCGTGCTCATTCAAACCACAATCTCTTTGTGTCTTCGTTCGAACCTCTTCCCCACGCGCCCGCGACACCCGACATTCCGGGCTTTCGTCCTGATCGCTGCGCGAGCTATCTCGCAGGGACGGCCGGCGCGCCACCACGGGCACAATTGCTTGCGGCAATCGAGGCTTGGAAGTCGCAAGCTCCCCAAGCGCCCCAAGCAGGTGCGCCCCGATACGCCGCGCCGATCGCGCTCGACGTGGGATGCGGACCTGGCCGCGAGATTGTCGCGTTACTCGAAGCGGGCTTCGCTGTCGATGCGATCGATCCATATCCCGTGATGATCGACCTCGCACGCGCAGCCGTGACTGCCACCCAGGCTGATCTCTCCCGCGTACAACTTGCGGTCGGAACGCTCGAAGATCACGTCGCGTCACTCGCCATCGACCGCTACGACATCGTCCACGCGGGTTTTGTCTTACCGTTCGTTCGTCCAGTCGCCTTCGATCGTTGTTGGCATGCACTCACTCGTGCGCTGCGAAATGGCGGCATCTTCGCCGGACAGTTCTTTGGCGCGCAGGATGAGTTCATCCTCACAGCCGCGCCGAGTGAGATGACCTCGCACACGACGGCTGAGCTCGATGCGCTGTTTCGCGAGTGGCACCTGATCGAGCGTGAAGAGGTGGAGCGTGACGGATGCGTCGGACGGGGAGTCGCGAAGCACTGGCATGTTCATCACATCGTGGCGCGGAAGCCAAGCAGCACAACGACACACGGGTGAACGTGCGTGTCGATGATTTCGCGTGGGAAGCGCAGCCGCGCTTTCATGCGCTGCGATCAGGAACACCGTCGCAGGCTCGAGCGGCGGCTACTTCGCACCAGTCGTGGCGCCCCAACTCGAAAGGATCCGAGCGAGATCCTTGCTGTCGACCGTTCCGTTTCCGTCGATGTCGGCCGGGCCACCACCCGCACCCCACGAACTGAGCACGACGGCGAGGTCGCCTGCGCCGACCACTCCATCGCCGTCGAGATCTTCAGGCAACTCTGGCTCTTGTTCGAGAATGGCCGGAATGAGATCTCCGACAACATCAAGCCCAGGCACCGTTCCGTCGTAGACCGCGGTCTCGGCGACCTGTTCAATCGTGAGGCTCGGAAGCATCGCGATCGTCGTCGATACGAAGGGCCGAAGAACTTTGAAGCGGAACGTCACGACTTGCGCGCCGAGTCCCGCCGTCGAGACCGGGCTACCGAAGTTCGCAAACGCGTAGTAGAGCGCGTCGCCATCCTTCGGAACCGCCAATTCGTTGATACCTGTGTAGTCCGCGCTCGGCGACGGGAAGTACGAAGACATCATCGGTGCCGAGCCCGTGGTGGTCAGCCCCATGAGCTCGACGTCCTTTGGGTTCCACTCAAGGATGCAGTCGATTGCGATGAAACTCTGGCCAACGAACGATTCGGTGGCGTCGCTCTTCGCGCGGAGCCGAACATCGACGGTTTGTCCAACACTGACATAGCCAGTCGGCCCAACAAGCGACAGATCGATTTCATACTGAGCACTCGACAGGGAGGCGACCCCGCCAGCCAGCGCCGCCGAAAGGATCGTGATGGCTCGGAGTGGAATCGTGCAGAGCGGATGTTGGGTGGTGTACATGAAGCCCTCTTCTCAATGGTTCTTGCCTCCACCCGAGTTGTCGAAGGGGAGGCGCCGTCTTTCGACGACGCCTCCCGAATTTCTCGCGTGGTACGACATCACGCGTGGATCACAGAGTGATCACGGAACAATCACCATGCAGTCTGCGCACCAGTGTTGACCGTTGGAACACGTGGACGACGCGGCTCAACGCCCTGCATGAGGAGCGAGATGTCGGTCGAGTTGATGAAACCGTCGTTGTTGAGGTCAGCGATCGCCTGATGGCCGAGGCCCATGCGAACGAGTTCGGTCACCTTGACCGAGCTACGTGGCTGCTGGCCGGTGTAGCTGCCGCAAGTCTCGTCGACTTGGAAGTAGTTCACGCCAAGGAACGAGAGGTCGGCGTTGCTCACGAGTTCACTTGCATTGAAGTCCGTGTGCGGGCCAGAGGTTGATGCCGTGGTGTTCAGCGCAAGGCTCGAGCCACGCTGCGACACGAAGGTCGCGAAGTCGAAGATGTCGATGACGGTGTCGCCGTTGGCGTTACCAACGAGGAGGTAGTCAGACGAATCGGTGCCATCGATCGCGAAGCGGCTGTTGTAGTCGCGGCCGCCGTGCGAGCCGGTGCCAGGGAGATCGGCGATGGTGAAGACGCGACGGAGCGAGTGGAGCGGATCACGCACGGACGCGCAGGCGCTGTCCCAGTCGGTCGCGCCGGAGAGCTGCATGTTCACCGAACCCTCGACGCGCGACGATGCGCCCGAACCTGCTGCCGCGAGCGAAATCGTGCGGCTGTCGGTGTCGTTGCTTGCACCTTGCGACGCCGAAACCGAGAGGCCGCGGGTGAAGTTCTCGTTGCTGTACGCGCCGCCGAAGGCGACGGAAGCGAGCACGAGGCTGTCGGCCGAAACATCGACGGTCGTCGTTGCCGTGGCCGTGTTGCCGCAGTCGTCGGTCGCGGTCCATGTCACAGTGCTGACCGAGCCGGCTGGGTAGGCGTTGCTAGCGGCGCGGTCGTCGGTGATCGTCACCGAGTTATCGCAGCGGTCGCTGCCGGTCGGGGCCGTAAAGGTCACGACCGCGGCGTTCGAGCCGTTTGCGTCAGCCCAGTATGAGACGGCAGCGGGAACGTTGTTGAACGTCGGCGCAACGGTATCGCGCGTGACGCTGCCGAGGTTGGTGGCGGCATCGAGCGGGATGTTCGCAGCAGAAACGTTCGAGAGCTTCGAGGTCTGGCCGCTTACCGTCGTGAAGGTCACGAGGTCAGAGGTCGCGCAGAAATCGGTGAGGCAGGTGAAGGTCA
>JBEIJG010000101.1:0-9148 GCA_040380385.1 Phycisphaeraceae bacterium
AACCTCGGCAACCTCGGCAACCTCGAAGACCTCGAAGACCTCGAAGACCTCGAAGACCTCGAAGACCTCGAAGACCTCGACTTGCTCACCGCACGCTTCCGTCTGAGCGAGCTCAGACACAACTTCCGTCGGCCCCACACGTGCGAACATCGCGGCTTCGGCGAGCGCTGTCGCGGGTTCTGTCGTAAATTCGGTCGCAAGTTCTGTCGCAGGCTCGAGCGCCGACTCTGCAATCGCGTCCATCCGGGCAACGTCATGTTGCTCCAGCTGCGCGACGTCCTCCGACAACCTCCCACCGAGCGTCATCGACGAAGGTGCGGCCGCGAGAGTCGCCGCACCGATCGCGGCCACACTGCCGACCGCGTCGAGATTGCTTGATTCATCGCGTGTGCGCGAAGAACTGCCGCGCGGGAGCTGCGCGCGCGGAACTCGGCGTGCACCGCTTGGACCGAAGACGAGTCCCACAAAGATCAAGAACACACCGCTTGCGAGAATCCAAAGTCGACGCGGCCCAGTCGCGAGTCGAGAAAGCAGCGTGTCTGGGTACGGCGCAGGCGACGGCACTTCGAGCGGCTCAGACGCGTCGATCCAGTCGCTCACCGTCGCATTCATCGAAGGCAGCATCAGATACGGACGCTCATCCGCGGGCATCTTGTTGAGTTGGCTCGCGGCCAACCGGCGGACAAGTTGTGGCTCAGCTTCATCGACCGAGACAAGAAATCGGTCGTACGCATCGAGTCGACGATCCGAGTGTTCAAGGAGCGCGCGATGCACTTCGAGTGAACCTCGAAGTTCATGCAAATCGCGCTGCGCGGGAATCAACACACCCGCCACAATCAAACCGAGTCCAGCCACAACAAAGGGCCAACCGGGATCGATTTCGAAGAGTGCACGCGAGCGGCGCGAGACTTCGCCATGGGAAGTGCGCGAAGCAGAGCCACTCGCGGCTCCATCATGCGAGATCACAGCGCGCGCGGCTGTGGCGTTCGTCGTGGCCGCGTCCTGCGGCGCTGCGGGCGATGTCTCGGCGCTCTCCATGCGTGCGAGTTATCGACGCAATATAGCGAAAGCCTCCACATTCATGCGCAGGAGAGTTGGACGAGTTTCATATCCACCGACCGCACGAACGCGCTTCTGACCGAGCACACGGGCGCCCTCAACGTTGCGCCCTTCCATCGAAATCGCACCGAAGTTCGGCCTTGAGGAAGCTCGGCGATTTGCTGGAGGGGCGACTTCCCCAATCCAACCTGTTCGATCGGGAAGCGCCGCAAGCATTGCATTTCCGCTGCTCCACCGCCGATCCCCCTCCCGCGCATCTGGCGATGCGCTCCGCTTTGCGGATCGTTTGTTTCCGCCCGCTCCCTGCGGGCGAACAGGAAGGTGCCACTCATGGGGCTCAAAGCCTCGATCCAAGCCGCCGCCAAAGCCGCAGTCCTCACGGACGCCGGTGATCTTCAAAGTCTCGTGGCCCTCGGCGACCTGCTGCGACAGCTGTCCACCGATGCAAACAGCGAAGGAATCGCGGAAGTCGCGCGCACCTCGGCGGAGGCCGCTGAGCTTTCCGAAGCGATCGTGCTTCGACAAGTCGACGATGTCGATGCCGCATTCCGCCGGGTCATCGAGGCTGTCCGCGCCTGCGATACGGTGATCGAGCAGGCGTCCGCGCCCGCCCGCGAACCCGCCGACCCCGAGCTCCTGCTTGCCTGGGTTGCGAGTTGCGAATCCTCCCTTCCTGAGATTGAGCATCTCGCCGTCACGGCGGAAACACGCGGATTGACCCCCGAGGCCGCCGCCGACATTCGTCGCCGCATCCACACCCTCAAAGGTGAATGCGGAGTTCTGAGCCTCTCTGAGGCGCAATCACTCTGCCACGACCTTGAGTCTTTGATCGACGCCTCGACCGACCACTTTCCGACCGAAGCGGTTCTCGCCGTCTGCGATTGGATGAAGACACTCGCCTCGGCCCTTCGGGTCGATCCTGCCGCCGCCGAGCCTGAGGCGAGCGCTCCGCGGTCCGCCTTGTCGGCCATGTCGGCCTTGTCCGCCTCGTCCGCCTCGTCCGCCTCGTCCGCCTCGTCGGCGACGTCGGCCGGTTCAAACTGGACCGACGCCACGGTCGAAACCGAAAGCTCCACAACGCTCGCCGATCAATCCGACGACGCGAGCGACCATGAGTGGCCGTCCGCCACGGAAGATCGTGCCGCCTCTTCCACCGACGCTGCGGCAAACAACACGCCACTCGCGACGTCCGCCGCGCGCACCGACAACGCGGCCACGACTTCCAACGGCAACAACGTGGATTCCAACAACGTGGATTCCAACAGTTTGGATCCGTTCGCGGCCTTCGCGGCGATCTCGCCCGAACTCCGCGTCAGCATCAATCTTGAGGGTGCGGACGAGAACGTCGGTGACTTCGCTCTCGAAGCGCGCGAGCACCTCGCGAACGCTGAGGCCGCTGTGCTTGCGCTCGAATCTGGCGCCACCGATCCCGAACAGGTGAACATCGTCTTCCGCGCCTTCCACACGATCAAGGGCGTTGCGGGCTTCCTCAACCTCACGCGCATCGTCGAAGTCGCGCACGCCGCGGAATTCCTCCTCGACAAAGTCCGCTCCAACAAGCTCGCTCTCTCACCGGAAGTGCTGGAACTCGTCCTCGCGTCGAGTGACGTGCTCGGACAGTTGATCGCGATGCTCTCGGGCGGCGAACCTGCACGCGAGCGCGAACTCAAGATTCTCGTGTACCGACTGGAAGCTGCTTGCGAAGGGCGATTCCCGGGTGTGCCACGCCTTGACAACGCTTCAACCGGCGGAACTCTCCATGCTGCTTCGGGTGTTTCCACGTCGGCCACCACGTCGGCCACCACGTCGGCCACCAGTTCGGCGACGTCGCCTACACCGAACTCAAGCGCCGCATCGTCGACCGTGACATCAAGTACGACCTCGAATAAGACATCGAATGCGACATCGAATGCGACATCGAATGCGACATCGAGTCCAGCCTCGAGCCCAGCCTCAGGCCCTGCCTCGAGTGTCGAGTCCAAGCCCGCGACGCCGATCTCCAACGCGAGCAACTCGACCGCGTCCACTGAGAGTGCCACCGTTGCGGAAGCAACGACCACCGCGAACGCTGCCAAGCAACACACACTCGCGAAGGCTGATCAATCGGTCAAGGTGTCCACGCAGCGCATGGACGCCCTCGTGAATCTCGTCGGCGAACTCGTCATCGCGCAATTGATGGTCATTCAAGATCCCGTGGTGACGAAGCTCGGCGATCAACGCGTTCAACGCAATCTCGCGCATCTCGGAAAGATCGTTCGAGATCTCCAAGAGACTTCGATGAGCCTCCGCATGGTGACGCTCAAATCGACATTTCAGAAAATGGCGCGACTTGTGCGCGACGTCGCTGCAAAGGCTGGAAAACGCATTCAACTTGAGGTCGAAGGCGAAGACGTCGAACTCGATCGCAACGTCGTTGAAGAAATCGGCGATCCGTTGGTGCACATGATCCGCAACGCGTGCGATCACGGCATCGAACCATCGTCGGATCGCGTTGCCGTCGGCAAATCCGAAACCGGAACACTTCGCCTTCGCGCCTTCCACTCAGGCGGATCCATCGTGATCGAAGTCGAAGATGACGGCCGCGGACTCTCCCGCGAACGAATCATCCGAAAGTGCCTTGAGAAAGGCCTGATTGATGCGTCGCGCAACACCGACGAGATCTCCGATCTCGAAGTGTTCAACTACATCTTCCTGCCTGGCTTCTCGACGGCTGAGAAGATCACCGACATCTCCGGTCGCGGCGTCGGCATGGACGTTGTCCGCCGCAACATCGAAGCACTGCGTGGCTCGGTCGAGATTCGCTCGACACCAGGCAAGGGCTCGGTCTTCTCGATGCGTCTCCCTCTGACGATGGCGATCATCGACGGCATGGTCGTGCGCGTTGGAAATCAACGCTACATCGTGCCAACGTTGAACATCGAGCAGTCCTTCCGCCCAACCGCCGAGCAACTCACGAAGGTGCTCGAACGCGGCGAAATGGCAAAGGTTCGCAACACGCTGCTTCCGATCTATCGCTTGCAACGCGTGTTCCAGCTCGCCGAAGGCGAACGTGAACTCGAACACGGACTTCTCCTTGTGCTTGAAAACGGCAAGCGCCGCGCCTGTGTCTTCGTCGACGAAATCCTTGGTCAGCAGCAAGTCGTCATCAAGACTCTCGGCGATACCCAACCACAGATTCGCGGTGTTTCTGGCGGCGCAATTCTGGGCGACGGACGTGTCGCACTCATCGTAGATGTCGGCGGCCTGCTCGAAACTGCCGCAACTCCGCTCGGCCTCGCCGCCTGAATCGATCCTCCACTTCGATCCACTCCATTTGCAGGAACTCAGCCATGGCAAACAACGAACGCAACGAAACCACCACCGCTTCTCGCGCCACGAACGGCTCGAACGAACACAAATTCCTCACGTTCTGTCTTGGCAGCGAGCACTTCGGAGTCGAGATCCTTCGAGTGCGCGAGATCATCGGACTGATTGCAATCACGCCGCTTCCGCAGACGCCTGCGTATGTGAAGGGCGTCATGAATCTTCGTGGTCGCATCATTCCTGTCATCGACTTGCGCCAGCGATTCGGACTTGCCGCCACCGATGCGACGAAGGAAACGTGCGTCGTCGTGCTCGAAGCAGCGAACGATGATGGCTCGCAAACCGTGATGGGCGCGATCGTCGATAGCGTGCGCGAAGTCCAAGATATTCCGCCAGCCGCAATCGAACCGCCACCGGAGTTCGGCTGCGAAATCCCGCTTCGCTACATCCTTGGCATGGGCAAGTTGAAGGATCGCGTCGTGGTCTTGCTCGACATCGCCGAAGTGATCGGCATGCGTGAGCGTGCGCAGATTGCTGGCGCCATCAAAGACAGCGCAAATCTCGCCACAAGCGAGCGCCGCGCCGCCTGACAGAGATTGCGCGCGTCACGTCTGAAGGCACTGCGCATTGCGCAAGGAGTCCCCATGTCCGTTCTCACTGAAACAACCTTCAAGCGCATCGCTGACATTGCGCGCCGCCGATGGGGCCTCTCCCTCGGTGAACGCAAGATGCAACTCGTTGCCAATCGACTGACGTCGCATCTTCGAAAGTCGGGCGGCGGTGAGATCGAGGATTATGTCTCGCGCCTCGAGCGAAACCCAACAGAGGACGACATGCTCGTGCTCTTTGACATTCTCTCAACGAATGTCACGAGTTTCTTCCGAGATCCAGCGCACTTTGCGTTCCTCGAGAGAGAGCTCTACACCGGGCTCGCAAAGGGAACACTCGCGCTTCCAGGGAAGCGGCTTCGCATCTGGTCCGCTGCCTGCTCCATCGGCGCGGAACCGTACTCACTCGCGATGCAAGCGCTTGAACTTCTGCCGCCAGCTGCCGGCTACGACGTGAAGATTCTCGCGACCGACCTTGCCAACAAAGCATTGGTCGGCTGCCGCGAAGGCATCTACACCGAGTCGCAGTTGTCGGGCCTTTCACCCGAGCGACGCGCGAAGTTTCTCATCAAAGCGGAGCCAAAACCGGGCAGCGGCGAGCCGCGCTGGCGCGTCAAAGACGAAGTCAAGCGACTCGTTGAAGTCCGGCGCCAGAATCTCGTCGAGCCTTACACCGGTCTCGGCCCGTTCGATGTGATCTTCTTGCGCAATGTGATGATCTACTTCGATCGCGAGACTCGACGAGAAGTTGTCATGCGCATGCATGACGTCATGCGCCCCGGCGCCATCATCGCGGTGGGGAGTGCGGAGACGCTCTCCGGCCTTGACGTTCCGCTCAAAGCTGCGGCCCCGAGCATGTATCTCCGCTCCTAACGCGCATTCGTTCGTCCCCGTATCGAGACTTTTGTTGAACCGTTTGGATCGAGGCCCGTGATGTCGAGGTTTCAGTTGCCAGGAAGCCCATCTACTCTTGCGTCTGCGGCGGCAAAAGATGAGCCGTCGCGATCGCTTGGAATAGACCGAAACGCCCGAGAGCGGCTCGTTGTCGGAGTTGCCGATCTTGCTGTCTCGAAGGATTCATCCAAATCGATCGTGACGTATGCACTCGGAAGCTGCATCGGCGTAACCGTCTACGACCCGGTTGCGAAAGTCGGCGGCATGCTTCACTTCATGCTGCCTGAATCCACGGTGAGTCCCGAAAAAGCGGCCGCAAATCCTGCGATGTTTGGCGACCTCGGGATACCGATGCTCTTCCAAAAAGTCATCGAAGCAGGTGCGCGCCGCGAACGCCTCGTCGTGTGTGCTGCCGGCGGTGCCGAGGTGCTCGCCGATGATGGACACTTCCGCATCGGGCATCGCAATCGCACGATTCTGCGCAAGATCTTCTGGAAGCAGAATCTGCTGCTCGCCGCCGACGACACAGGCGGACAGCACAGCCGAACCATGTCGCTCAAGCTCGCGGATGGATCCATCCAGATCCGAGCACAGGGAAAGGACTCGTCGCTATGGCCACGCTGAATGAAACCATCGCGTCGCTCGAACGACTTCCTGCACTTCCTTCGACGAGCGTACGGCTCGTGGCGATGCTCGCAGGCGGCGGCACACAAGCGAGTCTTCGCGACGTCGAGCAAATCGTTCGCCAGGATGAGTCGATCGCCGCGAGCATTTTGAAACTCGCGAACTCGGCTGCCTACGGCGTGCCCGGTCGCTCGTTCTCTCTCAGCGACGCAATTCGCCGTCTCGGAACGCGAACGTTGGCGAAAATCGCGCTCGAAACACAAGTTTCTGGTCGCCTCGCCAACGCCGGCGTTTCGTACGGACTTCGCCGTGGCGCACTCTCGGAAAGCGCACTCGGCGGCGCGATTGCGGCAGAAACGCTTGCACGTCGATACCGCGTCGATCCCGAACTCGCGTTTGTTGCAGCACTCTTGCGCGACATCGGCAAACTTGCGATCGACGCGATCGCCGGACCAGACGCGCTCGAAGCGATCGCCGCGCAAGCGGACGCACGTCCATTCCTCGCCTATGAACGCGAAGCTTTCGGCGCAGACCACGCTGAGCTCGGCGCACTGCTCTGTGAACGCTGGGGCATGCCTCTCGAAATCGTGCACGCCGTACGCGGGCACCATGAACCACCATCAAACCCAGCCGATCCGGTGACCGATGTGATTCACGCAGCCGACTGCGTGGCTCGCTGGGCTGGTCTCGGCCTCGGCTGTGATGGCCTCCTCTATCCGTTCAACGCCGAAGCACGCGAACGCCTCGGCGCAACTCGCGACGAACTCGAAGCGCTCGTCGCCGATGTCCACTCTGCACTCACACCCGCAGCTACTGGCCTGCCCAACCTTCGGAACGCAGCATGAACGATTTAAACGCATCCACGTCCCCGCAATCATCTTCGCTTCAGTGTCATGTACTGATCGTCGACGATTCACCGATTCTCCGAGCCGCGATCAAGAAGGTCGTGAAACTCGCTGGAGTTGGCGAAGACCGCATTTTCGAAGCAGGAAACGGCATCGAAGCACTTCAAGTGCTCGAGACCGTCTGGATCGATCTCGTGCTCCTCGACCTCAACATGCCCGTCATGGATGGCGAGGAATTCGCACGCGAACTCCGCAAGCGCGATGACCTCAAAGACGTCGCAGTTGTTGTCGTCTCAACAGAAGCGAATCGCGAGCGACTCGACCGTATGAAGCAGCTTGGTGTCGCGCACACACTTCGGAAGCCATTCGAGCCTGAAGATCTCTGTCGACTCATCGGTGAAGTACTTGGTCTTCAACGGGCGTAAGAAACACCCCATCCACCGCCGCCCCCTACGACACGGACAACATCATGCCGTCATTCAACGAATCAAACTCAACGACTTCCGGATCGCTCAACGAAGATACGCTCGCGCGCCTCGTGACAGATGCGCTTGAGCGAACTGCCTTCGTGATGGCCGATCCCTGCGAAGATCCTGATCGACTCCCTCCAGCCGACACGTTTGCCCAGATTGATTTCCACGGACCGGAGTCTGGCGCAGTTGATCTGCGCGCCAGTCGCGCGTTCGCGAGGAATCTCGCGGCCAGTTTGCTTGGTACCGATGCATCTGAGATCACGGACGCCCAAGCCGAGGAAGCGCTGCGCGAACTCGCGAACATCGTCGGCGGCTCGGTCATCACCGCACTGGGTGGCGATGACTGCCGCTTCTCGCTTGGATTACCCGCTCTTGGAAATCATCCACCCGATGCCAACGCAACTTGCTGCACGCTCGACGCAGAAGGCGAGCGACTCGAGATCGTGTGTACGCATCGTCGTGCGGCCTGAAACGGGCTGCGAGCTTCGGAAGCGGCACTGCCGCGTGTAGTGCTGCCTTGAGAATTGCCGCCTTTTGGAATTGATCGATGCCTGAACTGAAGCCAACCGACACGAGGACAAACGACGCCAAGTCGCTCGATCGCAACGCCGCGCGTATTGCGCGGGTGCTCGTGGTCGACGACAGCGCGATCGTGCGTCAAGTTCTTCAAGCGCAATTGTCGCGCCAGCCGGGTATCGAAGTTGTCGGAACGGCAGCCGATCCGTTCGCGGCGCGCGAGAAGATCCTGCAGTTGAAGCCCGACTGCGTCATCCTCGACATCGAAATGCCGCGTATGGACGGACTCACCTTCCTCAAGAAGTTGATGAAGTTCCATCCCGTACCGACGATCGTGTGCAGTTCCGTCACGCCGAAGGGCTGCGCGCTCGCGGTCGAATGTCTTGAGGCTGGCGCGCTCGAAGTCGTTTCAAAGCCAGGTGGTAGTTTCAGCGTCGGAGACGTCGCGAACCGACTCGCAGAACTCGTGCGGGCATCGCTCCATTCGGCGCCGCACTCCACAACGCCTCGAGCGAGCTCGATTCCAGCGCTCCCACTCACAGGAGGCGCGGGAGGGACTGGAGGCACCGGGATAACCGGAAACGCGACTGTGGCTCCTTTGGTGCAACCGAACACGCAGAGCACCCTCTTCGCACGCGCCGCACCGAAACCGCCCGTCATGCGCGCCGGTCTCGGCGACAAGCTGATCGCGATCGGCACTTCTACCGGCGGTACCGAAGCACTCCGCATGGTGCTTTCGCAACTCCCGCGCGATACGCCGCCCATTCTGATGGTGCAGCACATGCCTGAAGGCTTCACAAAGGCCTTTGCAGATCGACTGAACGGA
>JBEIJG010000102.1:0-9067 GCA_040380385.1 Phycisphaeraceae bacterium
CCACCGCATCATCGATGGTGCCGAAGCGGTCGGCTTCCTGGTCCACATCAAGGACATGATCGAGAAGCCCGAGCGCCTGCTGTTTGCGTGAGAACGAGCCTGAGTCCGCGCAACACAACCGCGACTGCGCCCCGAGTCACACTCACAACAAAGAGCCCCCGCGCGACGATCGCGCGGGGCTTTTCTTCGCAAAAAGTTCGCTCGTCAGCGTATGAGCGCACGTTGATCCCATGCACGGAATTCGTTCACGCTGCACGGTGTCACGCCGCGCGCATTGCTGCAGCACGCCGAGACTTAGTTCGCGACGGCAATGCCGTTCTTGGTCGCATTCTTCTTCTCGCCGTATACAAGTTCGCCCGTCTGCGGCACGCCGAGATACTCAAGCGCTTCGTTCATGATTTCCGCAGCGCACGGGCCAGCGAGCGCGCCACCGCCGGTGACGCCCTTCGACTTGTCGGGATCTTCGATGGTGACGAGGATCGCGAGTTCGGGGCGATCGAACGGCGCGCCAAGCAAGAAGCTCGACATGTAACGATCTTGGAAGTAGCCGCCCTTTGGATTCACGAGTTGCGCCGTGCCCGATTTTCCAAACGCTGTGTAGCGAAGGATGTTCTTGAGGCGCTTGCCTGTGCCTTCGAGAATGACGTCTTCCATCACGGCGCGCGTTTCCGCGACGATCTTCGGTGAAAGCACCGGCTGCGAACCGCTCAGCGAATCATCGGCAAGCGGCGCGAGCGACAGTGGCACCATCGAGCCATCGCGGCAGAACGCGGTGAATGCGTGCACCAGTTGCAGCGGCGTCACTGCGATGCCCTGACCGAAGCTCACCGACGCGAGCGCGCGCGTCTTGTTCGTCCACTCGTCTTTCGGCGGAAGAATGCCGCGCGTTTCGGCCTTGAAGCCAATGCCCGTCGCGCGATCAAATCCGAACGAACGCAGACAATCCATCATTTCGTCGTTCGTCATACGCATCGCGACGGTTGCCATGCCGGCGTTCACCGACTTGATGAGGCATTCGCGCCACGTCTTCGTGCCGTAGCTCGAGGAGTGTGCTTCGCGAATCGTGCGGCGCGCGCGACCATCGACGATCGTGAGCGGCCCATCGGGAAGATGAATCGTTTCACCAGCGCGGGCTTTACCGATTTCAAGCGACCAAGCCCATACGAACGGCTTGAAAATCGAGCCCGGCTCAAACGGATCCGTCACCCAACGCAAGCGCGCGAGTCGCGGATCTTGTGCGGCAAACTTGTCGGAGACCGCTTGCGCATAGGGCGAGCCTGTCCGCAGCATGTCGTACGCCGCGAGGACTTCACCGGATTCGACATCGACCACGATGCAGCGCGCGCCACCCGCGTTGGACTTCGTGACGGTTTCACGAAGTCGACGCTCGACGATCTCTTGAATGACGACGTCGATCGAGAGTCGTACATCAAGACCAGCGGCGCCTGGGAAGTGACTGCTCGCAGGTACGGCCATCACCGAACCCGTGCTGTCGACGATCGTCGCCGTTTCGCCAGGCGTTGACGCGAGTCGCTTGTCGGCGCTCGACTCGATGCCGCTCAAACCGCGTACGCGTTCGCCACCGAGTGGCTCTTTCGTGATCGGATCGCGCGGCGCATCAAAGCCGACGAAACCGATCAGTGCCGCGGCGGTGTCGCCGAACGGCAGAATGCGCTCAGGTCGCGTTTCGACGTGTGCGCCGCGCAGAATGCCGGTCGGGCCGCTTTCTTTGCGCGCAGCCGCGAGCGCATCGATTTGTTCCGCGTTGAGATCCTTCGAGAGGACGACGTAGCGCTTGAGCCGATCCCAATCCGCTTCGGTCATCGTGCGACGCAACGTGCGCAAATCTTCCGGCACCTTCTCAAAGATGGCGCGCGTGAGCTCCGCGCGCGGCATCCCAAGCGGCGCTTCGAGTGCTGCGACCAACTCGCCAATCGGATCGAGATCCGACTTGAGCGAAGCGAGCGTGATCTTGCCGCGCTCCGAGTCCTCTTCACTCTCGCGACGTGCTTTCCGCTCCGCAGCGATCGCGCGATTGAGCGCGTCGCGATAGAGATCGCGAACGTCGATGAAGAGCGTTCCGCCGAGTGCATCGACCGCGAGCTTGCGCCCACGCGCGTCGACAATGGCGCCGCGTGGGTGCTGCTCGATAATCGTCTTCTCTTGAATCGGTCGACCGTTCGCGCGCTCCATCGAGCCAAGAAGTTGCGGCGCAGGATGCGCTTTCAACTGATAGACGCGCGCAGTCGTACCAACGATGCCAAGCGCAACGGCGCCCACGAGAAGTCGCGAACCAAGCGCGATCTTCTTCGCGCGTGCGTCGGGTGCTGAAGCGCTAGCCGCGGTCGCGGGAGCGCCCGGAATCGCGGTGGTATCGCCCGTGATGCGTCGTCGTCGAAAGATCATCCGCCCATCCCTTCGCCGTGTAATGCGCCGTTTCCTGCGGGTTCATTCACCAGACGACGGAGTTCTTCGGGTGTACCAAGCGCATCGTCGGTTGCGCGCGATGGATCTTCGCGGAAAGGAATCGGCTTCAAGACGAGTGGAGAACCGGATGAAGCGTCACGGTTGGTCGCCTGTTCTGACGCCTTCTCAATGGCGGCAACAAGTTCGCGAATTTGATTCGGCGTGAGTTTGCTCGCGACTTCTGCTTCGCGACGCACGCGCTCACGGTCGTTGCGCTCGAGCTTGAAGTGGATGCGGCTGATCTCCGCCGCCGTATCAATGCGCTCCTGACGATTCACGAGCAAAGCGCCAAACATGGCGCCGAGCACGATGATCACCGTTGCAAGCTTCGCGAACATCGAGGCCTCCTGCCTACCGTCGCCAATTCATCGCATTTTCGTCGTTGCAAATCCGTTGCTCGTTTGAACACGCTCGGAAGCGCGCCAACATCACTTCACAGCGCGCGATGCTCGATCAGTTCGCAAGTGCGTACTTGATCTCGACACCTGGCCGCAGCGTGGACTTCTGCGACAGCCCATTGAGCGTCGCGATTTCCTTCCAGCGGCTGCCGTCGCCGTACACCTCTTTCGCGATGCCGAAGAGCGTGTCGCCTTCGCGCAACTTGCGCTTGCCGTAGCGCGGCGTCTCGGGCGCGGGTTGCGTTGCATTGGTTTCGATCGGATTCACACCCGGCGTTCCCACGAGCATGGTTTCCGAAGGAGCTCCCACCGCGGGCGCTTGCGGCGCCGCGCTCGGATCAAGCACTGCGATGTCGGGAACCTTGATCTCCTGACCAATCTTGAGATCGGTTGGCTTGATGCCGTTGTACTCCGCAAGCTTGGTGCCGAGTGCGCGACGGCCGTAGTACTTCTTCGCGATCGACTCAGGGTTGTCGCCCTTTGCGATCTTGTGCGTGCGCTCGCTGGTCGATTGCGTGGTCGTTGTTCCCGTCGGAATCAAAGCCGTAGTGCTCACTCCGCCGTTACCTACGCCCGCACCGCCGAAACCATTTGCATCCGGCGCGCCGAGCGCGATACCGATCTGACCTTCGTCGACCGGCGGAAGAGGATCACTCTCTGGAAGTTTGCGCTCACCGAATCGCTCGGTCTCGCCGGGCAGCGCCTTCGGATCGGGGCGATAGGCCACGAGTTCTTGCTTGAGCGGCGTGGTGTTCGCCGCGAGATGATCAGAGACAAGAATGCCGAGGAACAGCAAGAAGCCGAACCCGATCACCATCACAAGCTTGTTTTCGCGCGTCATTGGAGCATCCTTGCTCGTGTGTTCCGCACTGAAGCAGTGCGGCTCGCTGAAGTTTCTTCGCGAAGCTGCACAACGCGCATTCGTGCGTCACGCAGTCTTCACATCACGGTTCGAATCACGGTTCGAATCACAGTTCGCATCACGGGCGCGGCCGACCATGACCGCGCGCAGTTTCGCCGACCTTGCCCGCGGATTCTCCGCGGATTCAGCCTCGGATGATACCACCGGTCCGTCGGTGATCTCATCAGCGAGACCGCTCTTACACATCTCAGCGAAACACTGCTTCACGAGTCGGTCTTCGAGGCTGTGAAACCCGATGATCGCCACGCGCGCGCCGGGGCGGAGCCAGGTCGGTCGACCTTCTGCGATGCGACGCGCGGCGGTGGAGATCGCTTCAAGGAGCGCAGAGAGCGCGCCGAGTTCGTCGTTCACCGCGATGCGAAGTGCCTGGAAGGTCTTCGTCGCCGGATGGAGCCGCGACGTGCGCGCCCGGGAGCCGTAGGCCTCCCGCACGAGATCCGCAAGTTGCGCCGTCGTCGAGATCGGCGCAACCGCACGTGCAGCAACAATTTTCGCCGCAATCTTTCGGGCGAGCGGCTCCTCACCAAAGCGTGCAATCACCTCACCAAGTTCGCGCTCACTTGCGCTCGCGACGAACTCCGCCGCGGTCATGCCGGACGACGCATCGAGTCGCATATCGAGCGGGCCGTCGCGCATGAAACTCAAGCCGCGCGCGGGGTCATCCACCTGCGTAGAGGCGAAGCCAAGGTCGGCGAGCACAAGATCTGCTGTGAGTCCGAGGGCGTTGAGTTCACGCGCCACGGAGGCGAAACTCGCGTGCATCGAGTCGGTCGTCACTCCCGTCGCCTCACGCACTCGACCCGCGGCGAAGGCAAGGTTTGATTGATCGAGGTCAAAGAGCACGACGCGTCCAGACGGTCCAACGACCTTCGCGACGCGCACTGCATGACCACCGCGACCTGCGGTCAAATCGACGTATACGTCATTTGGGCGCGGCGAGAGGGCTTGAAGGACTTCCTGGGGCAGCACGGGCGCATGTCCCGCACTGAAATCGTGCTGCTCCTCGCCATCTTCGAGTCTCATGCACTCTGTGCCTTCTGCTCAGACGTTGCTTCAAGAGTCGTTTTGGCTTGCTCGGCGGGTATCGCTGAACCACCGGTTGCGGCGGCTGACGAGATTGCGCCTGCTGACGAGGTTTCGGCCGCTGCGGTGGTCCCAGCGGCCTGCGCCTGCCAGCGGTTGCGCAGCGCGCTCTTCAGTGCAACAGCGCCAATACCACCGAAAGCCACAATCGCGGCGGCGTAAATCAAGCGAAGGCGAACGACCTGTTCGATCGCGAGCATGCCGAGGATGACACCGAAGATTCCGAAGAGGAGCGCGACGCCGTAGAGCGCCACGACCGCCGCCTTCACCCCGCCAAGCGAACGTTTTGCGAGGTGATGGATGTGATTCGCGTCGGCCTGCGACATCGAGACGCCCGCGAGCTTGCGTCGCAGGATGGCAAGCGACGTGTCCATGATGGGCAGCGAGAAGATGATCAAGCCCGCGATGACGAGGTGCGTTTCGCCGTGCTCGCCGAGGAGCAGAATGATGACGACGAGGAGATAGCCGATCAGCAGACTGCCACAGTCGCCGAGGAATATCACCGCCGGGTTGAAGTTCCACGGTAAGAACCCAAGCACCGCGCCGAGCAGCGCGAGGCAGAGCACGACGCGCGTTCCAGCCATCGAATCGAACGGATCATCGAAGTCGACCCCTGCCGCGAGCGCGATCGAGAGGACAAGAAGTGCCGTCGCCATGATCGCGGCCGTGCCTGAGCAGAGCCCATCGAGCCCGTCGATCAGGTTCATGGCGTTGCAGCCACCAAGGACGAAGAAAGCGATGAGCGCGGTTCCTGTCCAGTAGAAGATGTCGCCGGCTTCCACCGAAATCGGGCCCATGGCGACGAGTGTCGTACCCGCTTCACCGAGGACCGGCGCGAGGGCTCCTTCCGCCACGCGCGTCCCGATGTCTTGAATCGCGAGCGCTGCCGCTGCAACGAGTTGCCCGGCGATCTTCAAGCGTGGATCCCAACCCCAGACATCATCTGCGAGGCCCGTGAAGGTGATCGCGAGGATGCCGATGACGATCGAGAGCGGTACGGGGCCAAGGGAGCCGCCCGGGCCGTCGATCATGAAGAGGCTCAGTCCGATCGCGGTCATGACGCCGAGGAACACCGCAAAACCGCCGAGATAGGCGATCGGGAACTTGTGGAGTTTTCGCGCTTCGTCGGGGCGATCGATGATGTCCATCGAAATCGCGAGGCGTCGCACGAACGGCGTCGCGAGGAGCGTCACCAAAAAGGCCGCGAGGAAGACAAGCGCGTAGCCATTCAGGAACTCGATCGCGGAGAACACCATCGAGCCCATCAGCGGTGATGCATCGACCGGAGGCAATTCCGGAAGTCGGATCGGCATGTCAGGCGTCAGTTGGGACATGTCGACTCCCGTCGCGGCGCAGGCGGCCGCTTCTTCAATTCGTTCGCCAGATCCAGAATCGTCTGTTCCAACGAGATCGATGGCGCGAAGCCGATTGCTTCGCGAATACGCGTGAGATCCGGCTGTCGAACTTGGAGATCGTCGAAGCCCGCGCTGAACGCAACTTCGTAGGGAACCATTCGAATTCCACTGCGTGAACCGAGCGTTTGAACCACGCGCTCTGCAAGCGCGCGAATGGTGATCGACTCGTCGCGACCAAGATTGAACACGCGTCCGCAACAGGCGGGATCGCGAAGAAGTCGTGGCAACGCCTGTACAACATCGCGCACATCGCAGAAACACCGCGATTGCATGCCGTTGCCGTGTACCTCGAGATCTCGACCATCGATCGCTGCCTGCACGAAGCGCGGAAGCACCATGCCGTATTCGCCCACTTGGCGTGGCCCGACCGTGTTGAAGAACCGAACAATCACGGCAGGCAATCCATGTTCGCGGTGATATGCAAGCGCGAGGTACTCGTCGAGCGCCTTCGATGCGGCGTAGCACCAACGGCTGTAGGCCGTCGAGCCATAGACAACATCGTCGTCTTCGCGCATCGGTACGCGGACGCCTTTGCCGTACACCTCGCTGGTCGATGCGATGAGAATCGGAAGCGACGCTTGCTCAGCGAATCGCAGGACCGCGCTCGTTTCATGCACGTTGGTTTCGATGGTGTGGATCGGCCTTTCCACAACGAGCCGCACGCCAACGGCCGCCGCAAGGTGGTACACGCAATCAAAGTCGCGCGGGTCGAGCGTCGCAAGCACACTCGAACTTTGACCCTCGATGACGCGGTAGCGGGCATGCCGCGATGCCACGCCTCGCACAATGTCCACGTTGTCGCGACGACCGGTTGAGAAGTCATCGACGATGGTGACATGGTCGCCCGCATCGACGAGCAGTTCGGTGAGATGCGATCCAATAAAGCCGCCACCGCCGGTGATCAATACACGGCGGGGATCGGTTTGAGACTGTTCGCCAGATCGCTTCACGCGTTCCGCCGGGACTTCCATTCTTCACCTGTGCCGGGCGAGAGCACTCCCGCCCGGCGTCCATCACGAGCACTTCACGCCTTCGAGTCAGACTGCGTGGAGTAACTCGCCATGGTTTCGTAGTTCTTGCGGAGGTAGCCGCCAGCGGTATTGCGCGGACGATTGAGCACCGCACCGATGAGGTGCGCCTTCACATCGCCGAGCTGACTTGCAATGCGAGCCACGAGGCCGCGCTGCTCCTGGAATGCACGGACGACGATGATGGTTCCATCGACCTTGTTCGCGACGGCGAGTGCATCGCCCGCAACAACAACTGGCGGAACATCAACAAGCACCATGTCGTAACGCGACGACGCTTCAGAGATCACCGCATCAAGTTTCGGCGTCGAGAGCATTTCAAACACACGGCTCTCCGGCGTACCTGCAGCAAGAATGTCGACGTCACCACCAGCCGGTCGAATGGCATCGGCGAGCGTGGTTTGTCCGCGCAACACATCGCCGAGGCCCACAGCATCGGGCTCCGTGCCCATCGCCGCGGCGAGGTGACTGCGGCGGAAATTCGCATCAATCACAAGCACCTTGAGTCCGCCCATCGCGAGCGAATCTGCAAGATTCGAGATGAAACTCGTCGTGCCTGCCTCGGGGAGACCGCTCAAACACGCGATTGATCGAATACCACCTTGGGTTGCGGCCTTGCGAACTTGACCAGAGATCTGTCGACAGACTTCGGCGACGACAGACTTCGGGTTCTCGCGCACCACGCGCTCGATCTTCTTCGGACCGACTGGATCGTCCGCGAGATCAGGAACCGAACCGAGGAGTCGCAGCCCGTTGATCGCGCCGAGATCGGTGGCGTAGCGAATACGAGTGTCGAGCATTTCGCGGAGGAAGACGAACGCAAGCGTGATGCCAAGCGTCAAGACGGCGCCGAGTGGAAGCATGAGCTTCAGCTTCGGGAAACTCTTTTCACGCGGCGTCGATGCCGACTTCGCGATGGTGACCGAACGGGCGTCATCACGTGCCTTCAACTGATCAAGATCCGCGAGAACTTCCAACTGCTTCTGTCGTGCTTCAAGCAACCGCTCGCGTCGATCCTTCAGTTCCTGCATCGAACTGACGTTCGCGGTGAAGTCCTTGAGTCGCACCGATAGCGTTTCGAGGTCCTGCTCGAATTTCTCCAGCAAGCCTTGATAGCTCTCCGTTTGATCGCTGAAGGTTTTGAAATCTGCGTTGAGGTTGCGGCGGAGAATCTCCTGCAACTTCGAGTCACGCTCAAGCTCCGCAGCAACGACCCGCTTCTGCATCGAAATGAGCGCGGGGTGTTCGTTCGCAAACTTCTTGCGATACGTCTCGGCCTCAACTTTTACTTCACGAAGCGCATTGTTCGACTGCTGAATCTGCGGGTCTTCTTCGGCCGTACGAATGTCGTCGGGCGTCGGCTCAAGCAAGCCTTCCATCTTGGCTTCGGTCTGCTGCTTGCGGCTCTGCGACAGCGTCAGCAGCGACTTTGTTTCGTTCACACGTCGCGCGGTGTCTTCAACCGCAACCAGGTAGTTGTTTCGCTCTTCACTGGTTGAAGTGAGGTTCTTGTCTGCAACGAACTTCGAGATTTCCTTACCGATGCTCGACAACTGCGAGTCGAGGTCATCGAGCTGACGACGGAAGGTCTGACGATTCTGTTCGAAGCGCGCATCGTCGATCGCCTTCTTGCGCGCAATGTACGTTTCGGCAATGCGATTCAGAACGACTGGGACATCGGACGCCTCATGTGCCGACCAACTGATTTGGAAGAAGTTCTGCTTGCGGACGTGTCCGGTACCAAGTTCCTCGATC
>JBEIJG010000103.1:0-8976 GCA_040380385.1 Phycisphaeraceae bacterium
CGCACGGAATTCTGAGTTCTTCATGCGCCTTCATGCGCCTTCATGCGCCTTCATGGGCCGTCATGGGCCTTGATGGGCCTTGATGGGCCGTCATGAACTTTGTGTGGCACTCCCTCACACATTTTCATCGCTGTCGTCGGCATCCTGATGCGAGTGATCGTGCGAGTGATCATGCTCGTGATCATGCTCACATCCGCAGCCATCGCCGCAAGAGCCGTGCTCGTGATCATGCTCGTGGCTATCCCCTTCCTGCGCATCATGCCCACCCATCGCCGCGTCTTCGCGCATCGACATTCGCCCCGTTGGTTTCGGTTCGGTTTGTGAGGGCAGGAGCGAGAACCCGCCCCGGAGATCACTCGCGCCGCGCGAGCCAAGATCATTCGCGTCAGGCTCGAGTGCATGTCGGGCCGCGATTGCCATGCCGCGCAAGACGAGGTCGGGCACGATCTGGGTCACGAGTTCGTCGTCGGCGAACAAAACTGCGCTGTCGCCGCCCGTCGCGATGACGATCGGAAAGGCTCCGTATTGCTCGGCGTACTTCTCAACGAGGCGCCAGACGAGTCCGCGTGCGCCGTGATACACGCCGCGCAACATCGCTTCGCGCGTATCCGCGCCCCATGCCGTGCCGGTCGGCGCGTCAAACGCACCATCAAACTCGATCGACGGAAGCGCCGCTGTGTGCTCGTGCAACGCCTTCAACTGCATGCGAAGTCCTGGAGCGATCGCGCCGCCATGGAAGACGCCTTCTCCGTCGACAAAGTCAACGGTGACGCACGTTCCCGCATCCACGATCACACATGCTTGCCGCATCTTGTCCCACGCGGCCGCCGCGTTGAGCAATCGATCGACGCCTGGCTTTGCGCCCGGCGCGAGGCAAAGCCCAATGGGGACAGGCATGTCGGTCGGAACTTCGTACACCTCGCACGCGAGTTGATCGCGCAATGCACCGGTCAACGCGGCGGATGTCTTCGGATGCACGCTCGCGACCACAACGGAAGCCTCCACGTCGGCGCCAATCGATTCGTACATCGCAGCCGCTTTCTCAAGCGCGCCAGCGACGTCGTCCTTCGCGATGAACGCGACATCTTCCGGATCGCTGTCGCGAAAGACCGCAAGTTTGATGCGGGTGTTTCCAACTTGAATCACGAGCACGGGCGGTTGATGCGGCTTTTGCATGGAAATTCTCGGTCAATATGCGCGCGCATTCGCGCGGTGGGTTGTGGTGCGTTGCATGTCGCGCGCGATGGCATCGCGCATCGATTCAAAGAGTTTGCGCGTCGTGGGGCCACACTGGCCATTTCCAAAAACGCGGCCGTTGAGTTTGACGACGGCACTCACGAACCGGCGACTCGACGTGATCATGAGTTCATCCGCGCTCGCGAGTTCATCGAGGCGAACGCGTCGCACTTCGAACGGAATGCCGAGCGCGCGCGCCGCTGCGAGCAAATCTGCGCGCGCGGTGCCATGCAAAATCGGCGGATCTTCGGCGATCGGCGTCGTGACGAGTACACCGCGCGACACGAGCGCCACATTGGAATACGCGCCTTCGCCGACGAATCCGTCGCGGTGAAGAATCGCTTCGTTGGCGCTGTGTGCATCGGCATCGAGAAGATGCAGAATGTTCCCCATCAGCGAGATCGTCTTGATTTCGCAGAGTTTCCAGCGAAGGTCCTCTGCGGTGATCGCGGAAACTTGCGATGGCGCGACGAGCGACGTAAGTGGTTCGCCGGGCGTTGCGATCGCGACAACTGTTGGTGTCAGCGGTTCGTTTGGTACGTGTGAACGCATCGTGCCCGCGCCACGCGTGATTTGGAGATAGACAATCGCATCGGTGAGCCCGTTCGCGGCGATCGTTGCGCGCGCGATTGCGCCAAGTTGCATCGCGTCGAAGCCGCGGATCTTCGCGAGTTCCAAACTACGCGCGAGGCGCTGTGCGTGCGCCTCTTCACCGACGCCGAAACCATCGAAGTATCGAACGAGTTCGTACACGCCGTCGCCGAAGAGAAATCCACGATCGAACACGCTGATGTGCGCGTCGCGTTCGTCGACGATGGAACCGTTGAGGTAGATCTTCACAGTGGGAAATGCTCACTTTCGCGCATAAGAGCGCGCGCACCGAACAACCAAACTTCACCCTTTCGCGACGTGCACAAATCGGTCGATACGCGCATGATCGAGATCATTCGACCAAACGCCATCCTTCTTGAGATCACTGCCGACGATCGCTGCATGCGCAACGGCGAGTACATCACGAACGTTCGTCGCGTTGGTGCCGCTGCCAGCGATGACGGGCAAATGGCAAGCGTTGCGCGCGGCAGAAAGATCAGAAATCGGCGTCGCGCATCCGGTGGCGGAGCCCGTCACGATCACGCCATCTGCGCCGAAAAACTCCGCGCCATGCGCGTGATCTGCGAGCGTCGTGTCTGCCGTGATCGCATGCGCGCTGTGTTTCTTCTTGATGTCCGCGAGAATCGCGATCCGCGAGGCGCCGCGATCCGCGCCGAGCGCGCGCCGCAAACGCAGCAACGGTCCAGCGGATGCTTCGGAAAGAAAACCCTCGTCGGCAATCGAGGCGAAGACGAATCCCTCCGCGCGAATGAACTGCAATTCGGCTGCGATCGCGATCGCGAGGGCCGCGTCGTTCGCCCCGGCGAGCACTTGCACACCAAGTGGAACCGACACCGCAGCGCGGACTTCGCACGCCGCACGCGCGAACGCAGCGATGGTCTCGGGGCCAACCTGACGCGCGAGATACGGCGCATCGTGCATGTTCTCAAGGAGCACTGCGTCGAAACCCGCGGCGGCGAGCGTTTTCGCTTCTTCAACCGCCAGTCGCGCAATTTCGCGCGGAGCCAATTGCGATTGCGGCGAACCCGGCAGTGCGCGAAGGTGCACCATGCCGATGATCGCGGGCGTTCGTCCGAAGAGAGCGTGTGAGTTGGCGTTGGCGTCGTGCAAGGGGAGGCTCGGATCTGGCTGCTTCGCGGGGATCTGACGGGCTTCGCGGGATGTAGCCTCGCGCTGCCGCAAACATGCGCGGGTTTCAGGGCGTTTTCGGCGCGTCTTTCGGTGGTTCGGTCGACGTCGCGGGAGTTGGTGGTGTGCGGCGTTCGAGCCGCGCGACAAGCGCAGCATCGAATTGTCGAATCATGTCGCGTGAAAGTGTTCTTCGAAGACCGAATGAGATCGGACTCTTGCTGACCGGAATGTCAAGCAGCTTGATGCGATCTTCGTGGAGTTCGCTGAGATGGCGTTCCAAACCGTGTTGATCAGCGA
This sequence comes from Phycisphaeraceae bacterium, assembly GCA_040380385.1. Taxonomy (GTDB): domain Bacteria; phylum Planctomycetota; class Phycisphaerae; order Phycisphaerales; family SM1A02; genus QWPT01. The sequence goes on from JBEIJG010000103.1 coordinate 3,277, forward strand.
GGACGGCGTCAAGGTTTCCGAGGCGAAGTTGTTCGACCGCAAGTGCGAGATGCGGATAGGAAACGTGCGGGAGGAAGTGGTCATTGACGTAGCCACTTGCAAGCCCGTTCTCGACGATTCCGACGCGCGCGCGCGGGAGATCGTGCGGTCCATTCACTTCAATCGATGCGTCGTGTGCCGTGATCGAACTCGTCACCGTCGCGGTGAAGATTGCAACGAGGATGAGTGAGAGGATCATCCATGTTCCTGCGAAAAAGCGACCGACGCCCGAGACGGGAACCTTGTCGCCATATCCCACTGTGCTGAGCGTCGTGATTGACCACCACAGTCCAGAGCCGATACCTTCGCGTCGTTTTCCGCGGAAATGCTGGTTCCGCGTGTTCTCCAATGCCCAAATGAGGACGGCGAAAAGAACGACCAGTGCGACCATCGCGCCGTAGACGCGCAGTTGGCGTGGCGTGGTCAAACTTTGGTAGAGAATTTTGAGATCGCCACCAAGATCATCGCGAAAGACGGCAATGATCACGCGCGAGGTTGCGAACGACGGTGTCAGCGTCATCAAAGAAGCGGACAAAGGACTCGCGCTGAATGGCAGTGCGACGGCATCGATCTCGTCTCGCTCGAGTGCCCGCAAGATGTCTGACGGACTCATGCGGATGAATTCAACTTCGCAGCCCATGTCTTGCGCGACGGCGCGGAAGAGTTCTACAGCCTCGCCAGACCAGTGGCCGGCCGCGTCGAGGGTTGCATACGGCGGAATGTCCACGACGGCTGCGCGCAGTGTGCAACCGTCGCTCTTGGTGTCGGCCTCGGCAGCAGATTGCTGCGCTGCACCGGGAGTCTGTTCACGAGTCTGTTCATTGCTCTCGCGATCGCCTTGCTCGCCCGCTTTGGTGATCGTCCGAAGAGGCTCGGTCAACACGCCCGTCGCGGCCGCGTCGGCGCGAGAGTTCATCGCAATCGCCGCCCCAAAGCCAACAAAGACAAGGGCGAACGCAACAAGAATGCTCTGGAAGCGGCGAAATCGAGGCACGGGTTGGAGTGTAACGGGGGTGCGGTTGCCGCGGCCGATGGTGGCCCCTATCCTCCGCCCCCTCGCAGAGAGGAACGAACGCCGGGAGATTCCCCGGAAGGGAGCACTGAACACGCCATGGCAGTCCGCATCGCAATCAACGGCTTCGGCCGCATCGGTCGTCTCGTCTATCGCATCGCCACCGAGCGTGGCGGCTTCGAAGTCGTCGGCGTGAACGATCTCGTGCCTGCGGACAACCTCGCGTACCTCTTGAAGTACGACTCGACGCACGGACGTTTCGGCGCCGATGTGCGCGCGGACGGCGAGTCGATCGTCGTGAACGGCAAGACGACCGTCTGCACCGCCGTGAAGGATCCAGCGCAGCTGCCTTGGAAGTCGCAGGGTGTGGATTACGTCGTCGAGTCGACTGGTCTGTTCACGGCGCAGGAAGATGCGCGCAAGCACCTCGATGCAGGCGCGAAGCGCGTGCTGATCTCGGCGCCGACGAAGAGCGAGAAGGAAGTGCCGACCTTCGTGTACGGCGTGAATTGCTCGAAGTACGACCCTGCGGTACACACGATCGCGAGCAACGCAAGTTGCACGACAAACTGCCTCGCGCCGGTGATCAAGGTTCTGCTTGAAACGTGCGGCCTCGAAGAGGGGCTCATGACCACCGTGCACGCGGTGACGGCTACGCAACCGACGCAAGACGGACCATCGAAGAAGGACTGGCGCGGCGGACGCAACGCGTACATGAACATCATTCCGAGCTCGACCGGTGCAGCGAAGGCTTGCGCGCTCGTGCTGCCGGAAACGAAGGGCAAACTCACCGGCATGAGCTTCCGCGTGCCGACGGCGAACGTTTCGTGCGTCGATCTCACGTTCCGTCCGGCGAAGGCGACGAGCCTCGCCGACATCAACGCCGCGATGAAGGCCGCAAGCGAAGGCGCGTTGAAGGGTGTTCTCGGCTACACCGAAGAAGAGGTCGTTTCGAGCGATTTCATCGGCGATGCACGCAGTTCCATCTTCGACGCGAAGGCGGGCATCCAGCTCTCCGATCGCTTCTTCAAGATCGTCAGTTGGTACGACAACGAGTACGGCTACGCGTCGCGCTGCGTTGACATGCTGGCGATGATGGCGAAGAAGGACGGAAAGCTGAGTTAATCGCGCGGGTTTCGTGCGGAATTCGCGCATTCCCGAGCCAACGTGACATCCAAGGCAGGGGCGCTGTTTTCGCGTAGGCAACCCTCGTCGGTTAGCATGAGCCCATGCTGACTGCTGTTACGTCGATCCTCACGGCATCGCTCGGGTTTTTCTGCGCGCCACCCACGGAACTTGAGCAGGGCTACACGCTGCGCATCTACGAGATCGGTCGTGAACTTGATCGCGTCGCGCGCGTGGCCGAAGACGCCACACCCAACCTCGACCGCCTCGAGGACCGCATCGACTTCAAGGATGTCGAAGCGCTCGTGCCCGCTGGGTTGCGCCGCGATCAGATCGCGATTGAAGCGATTGGTTACCTCAACATCACGGAGCCTGGCAACTACACCTTCGAACTTCGCTGCGACGATGGTGGCGTGCTCGAAGTCGACGGAACGCGCGTGATCGTGCACGACGGAGTCCATCCGCCATCACCGATGGAAGGGCAAATCGAGCTCGACAAAGGCTTGCATCCGTTCCGCATCGATCTCTTCCAAAATGGTGGCGGCGCAGCGCTCATCCTGAACTGGCGCAAGCCTGGAAGCGGGCGCTACGAACTCGTGCCTGCCGACGCGTTTCGGACCGAAGCAGGCGTGACGCGTGTTGTTGCGCCCGGCATGAAGGTCTACAAGGACGGTCGCGAGAACCAACGGCCCGGAGATGGTTTGCCGATCGAGGTCGCGTATCCGCGATTCGCCATCGAGCCGCTGCGTCCAAAGGATTTCCGCCCGAAGATCGGCGGTATGGCCTTCTTGCCCGACGGGCGCTTGGTCGTGAGCGACTTCGAGCCCGTGAACAACGGCATTCTGCGCACCGAGACAAACGGCACGCTCCACATCTTGACGGGCGTGATCGGCGGAACCCCTGAGACCATTCGCGTCGAGAAGCTTCCCGGCGGCTACCACGATCCATGTGGCATCGTGTGCATCGACGGCGACATCTATGTCTCGCACCGTCCCGGTATCGATCGGTTGCGCGATCTCGACAAGGATGGCGTCTTCGAGACCCACGAAGAGTGGGCGCGCCCGTGGGTTGGCGACAACTATCACCATTTCTCTTTCGGACTGAAGGAGAAAGACCGTTGGATCTACGGATCGCTCTCGACGTCGATCTATTTTGGAAACACGATTCAAACCGATGGCGTCGAAGGCGACACGCCTGGCCTCAACGGTCCGAATCCGCCGAACCGCGGCACGCTCTATCGCATCAACGTGGACACGAAGGAGATTGAATTCCTCGCAGGCGGTTTCCGCACGCCGAATGGCGTAGAAGTCACGGCGTCGGGAGACATGTTCGTCACCGACAACCAAGGTGCGTGGATGCCTGCGAGCAAGTTGAACCATGTGAAAGAGGGGCGCTTCTACGGCCACTACAACGGTCGACAAAAGTCGCGCGTTTACCCCGAGGGCGGACACGCGAGCCTCTTCAGTGAGAACCCGCCCTCGCCACCCGCGGTGTGGTTGCCGCAGAACGAGATCGCAAACTCGCCGACCACGCCGCTTGCGATTTCGAGCGGCCTGTTCGCGGGGCAAATGTGGCTTGCGGAACTCACACTCGGTGGCATCAATCGCGTGTCGCTTGAGGAAGTCGCCGGCGAACTGCAAGGATGCGCGTATCGCGCGGGAAACGGTCTTGAAGGCGGCGTGCAGCGGCTCATCGAGGGCCCCGATGGCTGCCTCTACGCGTGTTCGATTGGCTCAGGCGGCAACTGGAACTGGCGCGACACGCGCTTCGGACTTGAGCGCTTGCGGCCGACGAATGCGGACCTCTTCGAGATCGCACTCGTCACAGCGACGCCCGACGGCTTGCTCGTCCAGTTCACGAAGCCAGTGCAGGGCGGCGGTGGTGGCGCGGATGCGTGGCTGCGCAACCCGAAGAACTTCACGCTTCGTCAGTGGCGCTACGAGGCGACCGAGCAGTACGGTGGCCCGAAGCTTGACGACGAGGCCGTGGAGATTGTCGAGGCGATTCCCTCGAAACTCGGCAACAGCGTTGAGTTGCGCGCGCCCGGCATCAAAGCTGGTCGCGTTGTCTATCTCCGCACGAAGCCCGTGTCTGACGCGGGCGACGAGATCTGGTCGACCGAAGCGTGGTACACGATGAATGCGAAGCCAACGAAGGATGCGCCTGCGAAGCCGTTCGTCGCGAAGCCCATCGCTTCGGCGGCCGCGAAGCAGCCCTGATCAGAATCAAGACACCAAGATGAATACGAAGATCAACACGAAGATCGACACGAGGCACGCAGAACGCCGCGATCTTTCCTTTCACTGCACAGGCTGCTTGAAAGAAGATCTCGCGAAGATTGAAGCTGCGCATCGCGCTGGAACGCTCCGCGCCACGGGCAACTGGACGCCAGGTGAGAACTTCGATCACATCGCGATCATGTGGGAGTTCGCCCTCGACGGCTCACCACCTGAGGCGAAGGTCCCATTCATCATTCGGATGATTGCACCGCTCATGAAGCGCAGCATGACGAGCGGCAAGACACTGCCCGCTGGGTTCAAGATCGCACAGAGTGCGTCGTACATGTCTCCGCGACCACAGTGCTCATTTGAGGCTGGCCTCGCGCGCCTTCGCAAGGTGCTTGATCGGCTTGATCGCGGCGAGCAGATGACGCATGCGAGCCCCGCATTTGGCCGCATGACGCACGATGAGTGGATGCGGCTCCATCTCGGGCACGCGCAACTTCATCTTGGATTCGTGCATCCGCGTTGAGTGGATCGGAGTGATGTGCGCGCTCGCAAGGGGCGTGCGCAGCACCGCGCGATGCTCAATCTCACCGATCTTTCACAGACTTTTTCGCCTTCGCCTTTCCGCTGGCCTTCGAACGGCGACGCTTCGTTTGCAGCGACTTTGTGCGCTGATCGGGAATGATCGCGAGCATCAGACGCACGATTTCGCCGCCATTTGGCTTCGCGTGCCGCGCCGCGAAATCGCGGAGTTGATTCTTGAGCGTGATCAACTCTTCCATGCCCGCGCGGTCGAGGTGCATGATCTTTCCGAAGAGATAGTGGACATCGAGACCTTCGAGGAGTGTCGAGCCGCCTTCCATCGCGCGAATCGAACCCTGATGCTCGCGTGCGTGGAGGCGGAAAAACGCGTCGCTGGCACGGATCCACTCACGCGCACGATCGAAATTTTCGACATCGTACGGCGGCACATCCATCATCGGGCCGCGGTCATAAATCGCCACCGGGCGACGCGCGCTTGGGCGATGGCCAGAGACGACCAAGAAACCAGCATCAACCATCGCTTGCAGGTGCGGGTAGATGCTGGCACGCGTGCGCCCCGTCGCCTCGGCGAAGTCTTGCGCTGTGGCGGGGCAGATCGAACCTGCGACAAGCTCCAGTTCGAAACGCAGCGGCGAACTCATCGCGCGCCATTGGGCGTTACCCCACGCCAGCGGACTGGCGTCGTGAGAGATCGGCTCGTTGGGTTTCCTCATGAGACGGACTTGAATCTAACGCACGAGTGGCAGGGGCGGGGAC
>JBEIJG010000104.1:0-8850 GCA_040380385.1 Phycisphaeraceae bacterium
CCGTGGTTTTCTGCCGCACGAAGCGTGCAGTCGATGATGTGACCGAGTTCCTCGGCCGCAACAAGATCGACGCGCACGCCATGCACGGCGACATGTATCAGAAGAAGCGCGACAAGGTCATGGACAAGTTGCGCGAGGGCGATCTCTCCGTGCTCGTTGCGAGCGATCTCGCCGCACGCGGACTCGATGTCGACGACATCACGCACGTCGTGAATTACGACATGCCGGAGGACCCTGAGGTCTACATCCACCGCATCGGCCGTACGGCGCGCGCGGGTCGCAGCGGCGTTGCGTGGAGTTTTGTTTCGCCCGATCAAGGCGAACTCCTCACCAACATCGAAATGCTTGCGAACGTCGAGATTCCCGTCACGGAATACGACGACTTCAAGCCGGGCCCGATCCCCGCCGACGTCTCCGCGATGCGCGAATACGAGGCGAAGCGCAAGGAAGAAGCGCAGGTCGCCCGCAATCGCCACGCGGGACCAGAGATTCCGGTGGTTACCGAACAGGTCGATCCGAACATGTTCCCCGACGGCATCGTGCCGACGGCGCTTCCGGGCCGTCGACTCGGCGGACGCGCGGCAACGCGCCGACGCTGATCGAGGGCCAGAGGTTCCGCCCACCGTTCCACCCAGAGTTCCACCAAGAGTTCCACCAACAGTCCCAAGTCGATGTCACACACGCGCGCTGATTTCATTCGCATGCATCCCGAGGTTGCCGACGCGCTCGCGTCTGGTCGCCCCGTGGTTGCGCTCGAAACAGCTGCGGTGACGCATGGCCTGCCCCGCGAGGAATTGGCGCGTTTCCCGCGGTTTTTCGATGCCGTTCACGCTTCCGTGCGCGATGCGTTTCGTGGCCGACCTGCGAACGCCGCACTGGGCCGCGCGCTCGCAGCGGCTGTTCGTGCGGAAGGCGCAGTTCCTGCAACGGTTGGCATGATTGAAGGCAAACTCGTCATCGGCCTCACCGATGCCGAGGTCGATCAACTCGCGAGTATGCGTGAAGTCCGCAAGATTTCTTCGCGTGATGTCTCCGCTGCGTGCGTCGACGGCGCAAGCGGCGGAACGACGGTTGCGGGAACCATTCTCGGGTGTCGCTTGGCGACGCCTGCTCGGATTCGCGTGTTTGCGACGGGTGGCATTGGTGGCGTGCACCGCGGTTACGCGCTTCGCCCCGATATCTCCGCCGATCTCATGGAGATCCGCGATGGCGGCACCATGGTCGTGACTGCAGGTGCGAAGTCGATTCTTGATGTGCCCGCAACCGTGGAATTGCTCGACACGCTCGGTGTTGCGACCGTCGGTTACGGCACGGGATACTTCCCGCTCTTTCTTTCCGCTGGAACTCCCGCGCTCCGGACGAGTGCGGAGGCGCGTGATGCGCGGGCCGCGGCGTCGATTTTCGCAGCGCAACAATCGATCGCGCCGGATCGCGGCATGCTGCTTTGCGTGCCACCGCCCGCATCCGACGCGCTTCCCACAGAATTGATGGAGGCCGCGATCGCGACAGGCCTCGAGACATGCGCCCGCGACGGCGTGACTGGACCTGAAGTCACGCCAGTGCTTTTGTCCGCGGTTGCGCAGGCAACGAGCGGCACGAGCCTCGCGACAAATCTCGCGGTTCTCGTCCACAACGCCCTCGTCGGAGCCCGCGTCGCACGGGCCATGATCAAGCCATGATCAAGCCATGATCAAGCCATGATCGAGAACAACGCTTGACATCCGTCGGCGGCTCTGTTTGACTACTCGTGTCAGCGACGGAACCGCGTCGACCTACGCGGCCACCCTGACACCCACGACCAGTTCATAGATCGTTGATGACGGAAGGGCGATTCGGAGACCGTTCGCTACGTCGGTCGCCAGAATCGGCTTCTGAGTCGGTGACAGAATGCGCTTCGACGCCTCGGACAAGCGAGGCATGACGCGCCCGACACGCCCCGCGCATCACCCATCTGCTGGCCTCCTCGTCGAGGTGCTTCGAGCATGTGCTCGTTCTCTCGCCGAAACCTTCGCGCCTTTCCGAATCGGCCACCTGCTGACTGAAAGATCCCCGCGCGGAGTCCGCCCCTCTTCGGAGTTGTCGCACTCGACACGCTCCGCACACGAGCAAGACCACGCTCGTCACTCCTACGGCCAGTCTCTTTATGCCTGCCAAAGCCCGTTCCGAGAATGAACCTGTGAAGAAGTCCACCTCAAAGAGCCCAGCCGCGAAGGCGACCACGAAGGCGAATACGAAAGTCGCCTCGAAGCCGACGAAGGCCGCGCCGAAGGAGACGTCAAAAGAAACGAGGGACGCCACCACAAAGGTTGTCGCGAAGAAGGCGACCAAAGTGGCTGCGACGAAAGCCGCTGCGAAGGAATCGGCTTCAACGCCCGTCTCACCCAAGAACACGTCACCCAAGAAGAAGACGGTGACGAAGGTGGCGACGAAGGCAGCCACGAAAGTAGTGACGAAAGAAGGTACGACAACGTCGAAGAAAGCAGCTTCGACGAAAGAGACTTCGACGACGAAGGTGTCGACCAAGAAGACAGCGTCTGCGAAAGCACCGACTGCGGACGTGGCTTCCCCAAAGCCGTCCGCCAAGGCAGCTGCGAAGAAGACGACCAGTACGAAGTCCTCTTCCAAGAAGATCTCTGCAGCCTCTGTCGCGACCGAGACGCCCGCGGCGCCCGTCGCGGTTCAGGCCGCGCCCCAGCGCAGCGTGGAGACTCCGCGCGTCGACGTTCCACGAACGAACGAAGCTCGAACCGACCATCGTTTCGGCGATCGCGCGGCAGAGCGCGGAATTGATCGAAATGTCGAGCGCAACATGGAGCGCAACATGGAGCGCAACGTGGAGCGCAGTTTGGAGCGCCCCTCGGAATCGCTCGTAGTGCGTGAGCCGCGCGAACGACGCGATGAGCCGACCAGCATCAACCGCGAACGCGACGAAGGTTCGTCATCCGACCAAGAGAACCGCGGTCAGGTCACGACCCAACAGGAAGGCGAGCCTGGCGATGGTGGCGGTCGACGACGCCGTCGTCGACGTCGGCGTCGCCGTCGCCGCGGCGGTGGCGGTCAGTTCGATCCGAACAATCCAAATGCGCAGCACGGTGGCGCCCCGCACACGGGCGGCCAGCATGGATCGCCTGAGTCTGGCGAAGCAGACGACGCGGACGGAAGCGATTTCGACGGTGAAGACGGTGATGTCGGCGACCATGTCGACTCCGGCGACGGCAGCGGCACGCAGGTCGATCGCGCGCGTGATGGACAGCAGGGCGATCAACGGGGTGATCAACAAGGCCAGCAACTGGGCCAGCAACGGCGACACGATGGCGGTCATCGACATGGCCAACGACACGGCAACCGGCATGGCAACCGCCACGACAACCGCCACGACAACCGCCACGGAAATCGACACGGCAATCGCCACCCGCAGCAGCAAAGTCAGCAGAACCGACAACAGCAAGGACAACCGCAAGGACAGGAGCAAGGACAGGAGCAAGATTCTCCCCCGCTCTCGCCGCCGTTTGAGTGCTCAGGCTTCTTGGAAATCGTTCCAAACGCCGACGGCCGCTTGCGCCAGTTCGCGGATGGATTGATCGAAACCCACGACGATCCGTACATCCCGCAGCAACTTATCCAACAGCTGAATCTGCGCGCTGCGCAGAAGATCGTTGCAGAAGCGCGCGTGCGCCGTTCGAAGAAGCGTCGTCGCGGACCGCGCATCGTGCGCCCGTCTGTCGAGCGCGTCATCTCGATCGAAGGTCTCTCGCCCGAGGACTACGCGAATCGCAAGGCTTTCGCGGAGTACACCGCGCTCGATCCTTCGCCACGTATTTCGCTCGAATACAAGGGCTGTCCGCCATCGTGCCGCCTGATCGACCTCTTCTGCCCGATCGGCTTCGGCACGCGCGGGCTCATCGTCGCGCCACCGAAAGCTGGCAAGACGATGCTTCTCCAGAACATTGCCTACGGCATCAAGCGGAATCATCCGGAAGTCGAACTCATCGCACTCTTGATCGATGAGCGTCCTGAGGAAGTCACCGACTTCAAGCGCAACGTGCCTGCACAAGTCCTTGCGAGTTCGAACGATCAAGATCTCGAGCGGCATCTTTCGCTCGGCATCTTGGCGATTGAGCGCGCAAAGCGGCTCGTCGAAGCGGGCCGCGACGTCGTCGTGCTGCTCGACTCGCTCACGCGTCTCGGTCGCGCATTCAACAACAGTCGTCGATACGGTTCGTCTGGCCGCACGATGTCGGGCGGTCTCGATTCGCGCGCGCTTGAAGTGCCGAAGCAACTCTTCGGCGCAGCGCGCAAGTGTGAAGAAGGCGGCTCACTCACGATCATCGCGACGTGCCTCGTCGACACAGGCTCGCGCGCGGATCAGATGATCTTCGAAGAGTTCAAGGGCACGGGCAACATGGAACTCGTGCTCGATCGCAGCATCTCCGAGAAGCGCATTTTCCCTGCGATCAACCTCGCGGCGAGCGGTACGCGCAAGGAGCATTTGATGCTGACCGAGCGCGAACTGAAGACGATCACCGCGTTGCGTCGGCGCCTTTTGGCCGTCCCGCCGCACGCGCAAGTCGAGCAGTTGCTTGCGGCGTGTCAGCGATTTGAGACCAACGAGTTGATGGTTGGTGGCGCAAGCTAAAACGCCCACCGATGTTGATTGACGTTGCCATCGACGATCCGCGACTCGACGCATTTCGCGGCGTACGCGATCGTGAGTTGCGTGGAACACTCGGCTTGCATGCGATCGAAAGCGAGCGCGTGGTGCGGCGCTTTCTCACGGCCGCACTTCGGCGTCGAACACTGCCGATTCCGCCTGTCCTTGAACCTCTTGCGCTGCTCGTCACACCCGAATCCGCCGAGCGGCTCACCGACATCACTGCGGAATTTCCGTCGCTTGCGATCTATCGCTGTGCCGATGAGCGCGCATTGCACGCGATCACGGGGTACACGATGCACTCCGGCGCCATCGCGCTTGGCGTGCGGCATGACGATGGCTCAGTCGACGAACTCATGAGTTGCCTCGCGCGCGACCCTGCGCCACCGAACGCGCGCGATGTCGTGGTCGCGCTCGACGGCATCACGCAAACCGACAATGTCGGCGCGATCTTTCGGAACGCGGCGAGCTTTGGCGCGCGCGCGGTGCTGCTCTCGCCTCGTGCGAGTGACCCTTTTCTCCGAAAAACGCTGCGCGTTTCGATGGGACGAGCGGTTGCGATGCCGTGGGCCCGCGCGCGTGGCGACGAGTGGCCGAATGCGCTGCAACGCCTGCGCGCAGAACTCGGCTACACCATCGTCGCCGCCGAAGACACCAGGGATGCGGTGGAACTCGCGCGCTTTCGTGCGCCGACACGCTCGATTGTCGTCTTCGGCGCCGAGCAAGATGGTGTCTCGCGCGCAGTGCTCGACCTCGCGGATGCGGTGGTGAAGATTCCGATGCACGGCGCTGCATCGCCCGCGCTTGAAGGCGATCCGCCAAGCCTCAACGTCTCAATTGCAAGCGCGGTGGTACTGCATCACCTGATGGCGAGCTGAGCCGAGGAACGCACGCGCGGGAAGTCGGCCCACGAAAAGCAGCACACTCGCGAACGAAAACGGTGCACGGCATGTGCCGTGCACCGTTGAGAATCAATTTCGTGGCGTACTCAGGCTTCGGCCGCGACCGCTACTGGCGCCTCGCCCGCAACGCCTGCACCTTCGCGCACGCGCTCGATACGCGCGCCGAGCAAGTTCAGTTGTTCTTCCATGCGCGTGTAGCCACGATCGAGGTGGTAGATGCGCGACACTTCGGTCTCGCCTTCCGCCATCAATCCAGCAAGCACCAGCGAGGCACTCGCGCGAAGATCGCTTGCCATCACAGGTGCACCACGCAACGGCGCGCCACCCGAGACAACGCACGTCGGGCCTTGGCGGTAAATCTGTGCACCCATACGTGAAAGTTCGGCGACGTGTCCGAAGCGTTCGGGGTAGATCTTCTCGGTGATGATCGAGTTTCCGCCCGCGAGACAGAGGAGCGTCATGAACTGCGCTTGGAGATCGGTCGGGAAGCCAGGATGCGGCTGGGTCGTGATCGTCGTCGGACGCAGGATGCGCTCGCTCGTCACACGAACGGTCCCGTGCATCGGGTCTTCCGCGCCAGCCACGAGTTCGACGTGCACACCGATTTCGTTGAAGCGATCGATCACCGAAAGCATGCAGTCGTAGGGGAACTCTTCAAGCGTGACGTCACCGTTCGTCACGGCGGCCGCGACCGCGTAGGTACCCGCAACGATGCGGTCTGGAATCACCGTGTGATCGGCTGAGCCGAGGCTCTCGACGCCGTCGATGACGAGTCGTGGCCCACCAGCGCCCTGAATCTTCGCGCCCATCTTGTTGAGGAGCACTGCGAGATCGACCACTTCAGGTTCGCATGCCGCACACTCGATGACCGTGCGACCCTTCGCGAGCGCTGCAGCGCACATGACATTCGCCGTACCAAGCACGGTCGAACCGAATGGTCCGCCGAGGAACACAGTCGTACCCTTCAAACCATCGGGCGCGGTCACGATGATGTCGCCGCCGTTGAGTTCGACCTTCGCACCGAGTGCCTGCATACCGCGGAGGTGAAGATCGATCGGACGCGAGCCGAAGGCGCAGCCGCCGGGCATCGCAATCACCGCGCGACGACGACGCGCGAGCATGGGCCCAAGGACGCAGATCGAAGCGCGCATCGTCTTCACGATGTCGTATCGAGCGTGCACAAGGTTGTGATCGACCACGCGCATCCGCACGGTGCCGCAGTCGCCGTCCATCTCGACACCGAGCTCGCGCAGGAGCCGCGCCATGTTCGAAATGTCGGAAAGGCACGGGACGTTGCGCAGCGTGATTTCGCCGTCGGTACAGAGCGCAGCTGCCATCAGTGGCAGGGTTGCGTTCTTCGAACCCTCGATTTGAATCGTTCCCGCGAGACGACGACCACCCTGGATACGGAAGGAGTCCATGCGTGCAGCAATCCTTTGCGGGCGAATGTGGCCTCGTGCCAACGCCCTTTCGACATGTGGGACCCGGTGCCGGCGCAACGCTCGCGCAGGCGGCGCGGATTATGCCATGTGCATCGGCTCGCGGAGGCGCATCGCTCGACAAGTCTTTGCATTGGCCGCATAGCCCTCACAGACCGACGCGTCGAAGCATGTTTGAAGCACATGCGTCTTGACTCCGTTGACTTTTCGGCAGGCGAAATTGACGTTGTAGATGTCCCGGAGGTCGTCCCCTCACGGTCGAACAACCATGTCGAACAACTACACCAAACGCCTGCTGCTTCTCGCCGCCGTGCCGACCGTGCTTGCGACGCTCCACTCGAGTGCGCCCGCCTCTCCGGCCCCAACATCCGACGCTCAAGCGACGTCGACGACGGGAACTCCTCCCGCCTCGATCACGCTTGTCGGAGTCGTCCGCGACTTCCGCGAGCGCTCGAAGCCCGGTGGCCACCCCGACTTCGAACGGCAGCCAGCCCGCGGCTTCGGTCACTACTGCGACAATGTTCAACCCACGCTCAGCCCCAACAAGAAGCCGGTCTTTAAAGGCGGCGGCTTCAAAGTGAGGTCGGGGTATCAGTGGAAGAACAGCGCTGGTAAGAACATTTGCTGGCGGCTCTACGACCCCGCCCGCGGCGACATCGCTGGCCGCAAGGACGGCACAACGCCGGACACCGGCGGCATCGTCAGCGGCGAGACGTTTTCGACGTGGTTCGAGGACAACTTGGAGTTGAACGTCTCCGCACCGCTCGCCCTGACGCTCAACCGCCAAGCCGACGGCAGTTACACCTTCGACTCGAACACCGATCCGCAGTGCGTTGCCCTTGGTGGCTTCTTCCCGATCGAAGGACAGCTCTTCGGGAACCCTGGCGGCTCGCCCGACCGCAACTTCCACTTCACCTTCGAGTTGATGACGAAGTTCACCTACCACGCCGACGGCGCGCAGACCTTCACCTTCCGCGGTGACGACGACGTCTGGGTGTTCATCAACGGGCAAATGGTGATCGACCTCGGCGGCGTCCACGGCGCGATCGAGCAAGTTGTGGAGCTCAACCGCCTTGGTTTGACGGACGGCGAGGATTACGAACTTGCGTTCTTCTTCGCCGAACGGCACCGAACGCAGTCGAACTTCAAGGTCACCACGAACCTTCAGTTGGAAACCGTCCAACTGCCGACCGTCACACACGCCTACGACTGAACGGAAGTTGGCTGTGGCGCGACTCCCTGCGAAACGGCGCAGGAGCACGGTGCATGAAAACGTGCGTGAGAACGTGCGTGAGTCGCGCTCCCATGCAAGCGGGAACGATGCCACGGGAGTGCGCCTGCAGAACGAGCGGGCGCGCTCCCGTGTCGTTACATTCGCGTCATGTCCGCGACTGAGTCTGCCAACGAAACCGCCGCCCATCACGACCCGACCGAGCCGATCCTCCCGGAAGCGAAGATGCACGTCGTCATGCCGACGGCGCCTGTCGCGGCGAAAGTCCATGCGACGAAGCTCTGCATGAAGGGGAAGAGCGCGTCGTTCATTCGGCATGTCGAGATTGATGTCTCGGGTACGCCGTTGGAGGGGTCGTTCCGCGCAGGGCAAAGTTTCGGTGTCGTTGCTGCGGGAACCGACACGCATGGAAAGCCACACAAGGTGCGGCTCTACTCGCTTGCGAGCCCCTCATGGGGAGAGGATGGGCACGGGCGCATCATCGCGACCACTCCGAAGCGCGTGATTGCCGAGCGCGAACCACATAAGGCTACCGACGACGCCACCGATCACTCGCTCTTCCTCGGCCTTTGCTCAAATTGGCTCTGCGATCGTCGCGCTGGCGACGTCGTCGATGTCTCCGGACCA
>JBEIJG010000105.1:0-8793 GCA_040380385.1 Phycisphaeraceae bacterium
AGTACAAAGAGCGCGAGCGGGAAAATCAACGGGCTCGCTCGAATCGCGGCAGCAGGCACTGTGAAAATCGCCCCGAGAATTCCTGCGAGGAACATCTCTGGATCGATGCGCACAAGCCCATTCAGCACTTGCTTCGCCGCATTGCGTTCGCCTTGAAGAAAAACGCTTGCAACTCCACGAGGTTCCGCCGCGTCGATGACCTCCATGGCCGCTGCAGCGCGACGACGAAGGTCGCGCTCCTCAGCCTCTGAGATGCCCTCGTTGCTTGCTGCGCGCTCCTCGATGCGGACACGCGTCGCATCGCGAACTGCGCCTCGCAATGCAGCGAGCGAGAGTCGCGGCGTGAGACCTGAAGTTTCCTCTGCCTCGATGCGCGCTTCGCTGCGCTCGCGTTCGAGTTGCGAAATCTCGAGTGTTGCGATGCGCGATGCCTCGTTTCGCGCGCGTTGGTAGAGCAATTCCTCTTGGCTCGGTGACACCGGACTTCCAGCAAATCCGCGCTCACCAAACGACACGCCGCCCGCGAGATCAACGATCGGAGTCAACGCCGCGATGAAGAGCGCCGCGAGAAGGGCGAGCGGCATGCGTGCTGGCTGCATAGCACTCGTCACCGCGCCAAAGAGCGATGAGATACGTGCGAGCCCAGTCACCGGACGGCCGTCGGAAGACGTGATCGGATCCATGGGCGCGGATACTACGGAATTACCGCCACGCGGGAACGGCGGCAAGACACATTGCTGACAGACGCGCTTGCCATACGAATTCGACGCACTTCATACGTCTCGTCCGTCACACTCCATCGCGGCATGAAGCCTCTTCCGATCAGCGTGAGGAATCGCTGAACTCGAGCATGCGCAGTTCCCTCGCGGCATCGCCAAGAATCCACCGTGAAAGTGGCTCATGACGCGCGTGGGTCGCGAGGACGTTGTGAAGGAGGGTTTCTGCGTAGAGCGCCGCCTCGCCGGAACCGTCATCGGCGAGGAGGAAGACGTGAAGCGCCCACGGTCGATTGGTGGAATTGTCGGGTTGCGTGTGCTCGAGATGCCATCGCACAGCTTCGGCGAGTCGCCGCGCGAGCGGCTCGGTCTCCATGCCCTGCGTGGACCGCTCCCGCACAAGTCTGTGCAGCGCGTGCACGGCGGAAAGTTCGCATTCGGCCCAAACTTCGATCGCGAGGAACTCGTCCGGTGCGAGGAGGGATCCCGCCTCCGATCGAATCGCCCTCCACGGGTCGAGCACCTCCCCTGCACACGCGCGCCAAAGTTGCTGCTCGCTGCGATTCCCAGAAAGCAACGTCGGGTCGGGCGGCAACGGTGCGAGTGCGCTTACGCGTTGCGCCGCTGCGCCGGGCAGCGCGGGCGCGGAGGGTTCGCCCGCGTGGTGTTCGAGCAGTTGGATCCATTGATCTCGGCGCATGGGGTCGGGTTTCTTTCTCTCGTGTCGCTGTCACAGCGGAGGAATCGGCGGGAATCGGCGGGCGGGATGCGCGCTGCACTCGTCGTGGAAGCGGCCATGATCGCAGTTTCGCCATTGCACGAGTGCCTGGATTCGCTGAAGTACCGCGCGAGACGCCGGTCCTCGGACATCGAGGAAGCACCCACGAAATCTGACTTCCCGTTTGGAGAGCGAGGGTCCGGTGCTATTCTCGCCCCATGCTGATCCGCAGCCGCGACCTCTCGAGGCTTCACCGGCGACAGTGCGTCGCCTGCGGCTATGCCGGACGATTTGTCGATCGGCCCGGACAGTCGCACTGCCCGCGTTGCACGTGCGATTTCGCCGAGCGTCCTCCGAAGAGTTACGCCGAGATGGAGGGCCTCGAAGACGCCGATCTCGCATCGAAGCGTCGCCAACGGTCGGCGTATCTCGAGCCGGAACAGCGCGACTGGCGGATGATTTCACGCTGGGCTGTCTTCTTCTGCGGCGTGGCCATCGTCGCTATCTCCGTCGTCGTCCTCGGCTTCGCAGCGTTTGTCGTGCGTTGACGAGGAGTGCGTTGACGAGGAGTGCGTTGACGAGGAGTGCGTTGACGAGGAGTGCGTTGAAGTGATCTTCGCTGCCGCCTGAACTCGTCGGCAATGGCCGCGGGAGATTCGTACACTCGCGCCCATGGCCGCCACCTCCTCCTCCGCGACTTCGAACGCCGCTTCATCCCTCCCGACCGCCGAGCAACTCATTGCTGAGGTTGACCGCGGCTTCGCGCAGTCGACGACGCGACTCTCAGATTTCCTCCGAATTCCAAGCGTGAGCACCGATCCTGCGTTCGATGGCGAAACGCGCCGATGCGCGGAGTGGCTGGTCGCAGAACTCCGAGGACTCGGATTCACCGCGGAAGCCGCCAAGACCATCGGCCATCCGATGGTCGTCGCGCATCACCCGGGCGTCGGTCCCGACGCAGCAGCGCGTCCGCGCATTCTGTACTACGGGCACTACGACGTGCAGCCCGCAGATCCACTCGAACTTTGGACGAGCCCGCCGTTTGAGCCGGTGATCGTCGAGGGGCCGCGTGGCAAGCGCATCGTGGCGCGCGGCGCAGTTGACGATAAGGGGCAGGTCATGGGAATCGTGGAGGCGCTGCGCGCTTGGCACGCGCTCGCGGGTGGTCCGCCATGCCCCGTCACACTGATGATTGAGGGTGAAGAAGAGTCGGGCAGCAAGAGCCTCGAGCCATTCATGCATGAGGCGAAAGCGCGACTTGCGGCAGATGTCTGCGTTGTCTCGGATACGGGCATGTGGGATATCACGACGCCTGCGATCACGACGCGCCTGCGCGGCCTTGTGTACATGGAAGTCACAATTCACGGCCCAACGCGTGATCTTCACAGCGGTATGTACGGCGGCGCGGTGCCGAACCCCGCGAACGTCCTCGCGCGGATTGTGTCCGAACTCCACGACGCCGATCGCCGCGTCACCATCCCGGGGTTCTACGACGGCGTGGGAGAATTGCCCGCCGCGACGAAGGCGCAATGGGAGTCGCTCGGATTCAGCGACGACGAGTTCCTTGGAGACATCGGCCTTTCGCAGGGTTTCGGCGAGAAGGGCCGCTCGACGCTGGAGCGCACATGGTCGCGCCCGACCTGTGATGTCAACGGCATTTTCGGCGGCTACACAGGCAAAGGCGCGAAGACCGTCATCGCGGCGCACGCGACCGCGAAGGTGAGTTTCCGACTGGTCTCGAAGCAGGATCCCGAGAAGATCGCAAAGGCGTTTGAGGAGTTCGTGCGCTCCCGGCTTCCCGCGGGTTGCCGCGCGGAGTTCGAAAGCCACGGCGCAAATCCGGCGATCGAAGTGAGCGAGAGTTCGCGCTATCTCGCAGCGGCGGAAGGCGGACTGCATGCCGTGTTCGGCAAGTCGCCGCTCCTCATCGGAACGGGCGGAAGCATCCCCGCGGTTGGTGCGATTCAGCGCATCCTTGGCATGGATTCACTGCTCGTTGGTTTCGGTCTGGACGACGACTGCGTCCACTCGCCGAACGAGAAGTTCGAACTGACCTGCTACCAGAACGCGATTCGAAGTCACGCAGCGATGCTCGGTGAATTCGCGAAGCTCAAGCGTTGATCGCTTGTCGAAGCTGGAGTGATCGTGGAGTGATCGTGGAGTTCTCGAAGAAGCCGCGAGCGCGACGTGGTCGACGTGTCCTCTCTGGGCGCAGCCAGCGGCGCTTGCCCCGCGTTCATCAGTGTCGGCGGCGGGCTGGCGCGGTGGCGGCGTGTTCGGCGGCGCGATTCGATCGAAGTCGACGGGTCTCACGAACGAGGCGCGAGAGTCGCTCGGCGTGGTCAATCCGCGAAGCCATCGCGTTGAGCATCAAGAGGCCCGCAAGTGCCGCGGCTCCGAGCGTGAGAATGACGACGACTGCGCCCATACTGGGGGAATCGGCAAGATCCGCCGTCCGATTCAGCGTGGTCGCCTGCTTCAAGACGAATCCGACGAAACCGACGAGGCTCACGAGTCCGACGGACCGGCCGAATCTGACGAATTGACCCGCTGTCTCGCTACACTCCGCCCCCATGCCGGAGCGGAGTCAACGCCATCGCATTGGATTCCTCATCAGACTGTGGCTCGCCACTGTTCTCGGAATCGCTCTCGGCGCGTCGAGCGCGGCGAACGCCGCCGACATCGATGTCAAAGTTCGCCATTTCGGCGCGGCAGATCTCCTGCGCGCAGGCGGACCCGTCGCAGTTCAACTCGAATTGCGCAGCGCATTGACGGGGCCGGTCGAGGTCGAGATTGCGTGGGAACTCCCGAACGCCGACGGCGATGTCGCGGAGCATGTGCGCCGCGTGGTGCTCAACCCTGGTCAGGCAACGCGTCGATGGGTGTACGGCACACTGCCACCATTTGGTGAGGGAACACTGCGCGACGAGATTTACAGCCTTCGACTCTTCGCGATCGAGGGCGGTGAGCGCGTGCGTGATCTCGGCACGGTCAAGATTGCTCCGCGCGCGCCGATCGCAGAAACCGAACCGCAGTTTCTCGCGCCTGAAGTCGATGGAATCGCCGTCGTCGGCCCGCGCACGTACGGACTCGACATCTTCGCGCAGGCACGCGCGAACAACGTGATTCCGTCGATGCACACGGTGACTTCGATTGGAAACATCCGCGAGGAGGATGGCTTTCCCGATCGTTGGGAGGGTTACGCGACGCTCGATGCGCTCGTCTGGGGCGGCAACATCATTCCGCCGTCACGGCTTTCGGATGACAGCGCACAAGCATTGCTTGAGTGGGTTGAGCGCGGCGGAAGTCTCATCATCGCGCTTCCCGCGGCAGGCGATCCGTGGTCGATCGGAACGCCCGGACGCCATACGTTCAGCGCGATTCTGCCAGCGACCGCCCCGACGCGCATCGATGACGTGCGCGTCTCGTCGCTTCTCCCACTTCTGTCTGTGAGCGACACGCTGCGTGCGCCCGACGCACGAACCCGCCTGGCGATCTTCGACCCGAGCACGTTGAAAGACGGTTGGCGGCCGTTCATCGCGATTCCCGCGCGGCGTGACGGCACAGGAAAGCCGGAGATTTCCTCGGTGTTGACCGCCGAAGCGATCGATGGCGCGCTCATCGGCATTCGCAAGGAGTATGGCTTCGGCCACATCACGCTCCTCGGCATCGATGTGGAAGAACTCGCGGCGCGCGGGCTTCAAACCCCCGCGATTCCGCAGGGCGATGTCTTTTGGAATCGCATCCTCGGGCGACGCGCCGATACGCCAAGCGGCGCCGAGTACACCGCGCTCGATGACACGAAGCGACTTGCGGCGGGTGGCTACAGCGAGCAACTCGGCGAAGGCAACAACATCGCGTCTGAGATTGGTCTTGCGGGTGAAGCGGCCGTTGGCGTACTTGCCGCGACCGCGGTCTTCACGCTCTATTGGCTCATCGCGGGACCATTTGGGTTTGCGCTTCTCAAGATGTTCAAGCGCGAGAAGTGGGCGTGGGTCGCGTACGTCGGTGTCGCTGCGGCGTTCTCGCTTGGTATTTGGGTGATTGGCGGAACGCTCTCGGGTTCAGATGCGCGCATCAAACATCTCACCGTGCTCGACATGGTCGAACGCGCACCGGGCGAAGCGGATCCAAGTGCACCGCAGTGGCGACGCGCAACGGGGTGGTTCTCGCTCTACGCGCCGAGTTACGGCAGCACTCGGGTTGAACTGGATCCCTCGACCGATGGGCGCGCCGCGCGCCGAAACCTCTTGACGTCGTGGCGCTCGTTCGGCTCGACGGTCGAAGGGTTCCCAAGTCGCGAACGGTATGAGATTGAACTTGATAGCCCAGGCGCGATCGACGCGCCTTCGCGCGCGACCTCGATCGATTTCCGGGCCGAATGGCTTGGAGCGCTTGAGGAAGGTTGGGGACGGCTTCCCGCGATTGCTGAACCGATCGCCGCGAACGTGAACCGATCAAGTGGAACACCGCAGATTGAACTCACCGGCATGCTGCGCCATGAGCTGCCGGGGCCGCTTGAGGATGTGATCGCCATTCACATTTGGCCGGCGCAGAATCCGCTGCAATCGCTGAAGCCTGTCGAAGTTGGCAAGGCTCCGGAGCGGCGATTCGTGGGACAACTACCGAACCGCGGCACGATGGTTTCGATGCAACGTTGGAATCCGGGCGATCCGCTCGATCTCGCGAAGGTTTTCCCACCTGCCGCGATGACGGATCGCCTCGGTCTCGCGCGTGACCTCGACAATCGGTACTACGCGCCGATCTACAAGCGCGCGTCGCAATTCAATTTCAACATGATCGCGGGCGGCGATGAACTCGCGCTCAAACTCGATTTCGAAATGCTGTCGCTCTACGGGATGATGCAACCGCCGGCGTATCTGCAGAATCCGCCGAGCGATCCGAGTGTGCTGCGGCTTCCCCGCTTCAGCGAGCGTGGGCTTGATCTTTCGAACTACTTCACACAGCCGTGTCTGATCGTGATGGGTTGGGTCGATGCGGCTCTGCCCTATCCGCTGCGTGTCGATGGTGAGAAAGTGCCGTCCGAGGGCCGGGTTTTTGTGCGATGGGTCATGCCGCTTCCGGGCGAACTTGCGTCTGTGATTCCAGAGCGCGTACCGCGTTCGAACGCTCCGCTCGGCCCCGCACCATCACGCGATGACGAAAACGCCACAGAAGAAGTTGGCACCACGACGAGCGAGAGTTTGAGCGGTGAAGAAACGAACGAATGAGTTGGGAAGCGTGCGTGTCGAGGCGAGGCGTTCCCTGAGAGACTTGTATGGAAGACTTGTATGGAAGACTTGCGTTGAAGACCTGTGTTGAAGATCGAAACGTCCTGAGCGAGATCAAGTCATGCCGATGATTGAAACGGTCAATCTCACGAAGAAGTACGGCGATTTCGTCGCGCTCGACAATCTCAACCTCACCATCGAGGAAGGGACTTGTTTCGGCTTCATTGGGCCGAACGGCGCGGGGAAGACGACGACGATCAAGATCCTCGCAACGCTGTTGAAGCCGACATGGGGCGAAGCCCGCATCGATGGCAAGGTTGTTGGTTACCAAAATCACCTGATTCGCCCGCTGATTGGGTACGTCCCCGACTTCATGGGCGCATATCAAGACATGACGGTGACGGAATACCTCGAGTTTTTCGCTGCGTGCTACGCCGTGCCTGCGTCGCGGCGCGAGAAGACGATTTCCGAAGTGCTCGCGCTCACGGATCTCACGCACAAGACGGAGAGTGAAGTGAATGGACTTTCGCGCGGCATGCAGCAGCGTCTCGCCGTGGCGCGCGTCTTGATCCACGATCCGAAGGTTTTGCTGATGGACGAGCCGAGCTCTGGTCTCGATCCACGCGCGCGCATCGAGATGCGCGAACTCCTCAAGGAACTTCGCCGGATCGGTAAGACCATCCTGATCTCGTCGCACATTCTCTACGAACTCGCTGACCTCTGTAATGCGGTCGGCGTGATCGAACAAGGCAAGTTGGTCTTTGCAGGCCCCGTTGCCGAATTGATGCAGCGCGCGAAGGTTGGAAAGGTCGTGCAGATTCAAGTCGAGGCGCGGCCCGAAGAGGCTGCCCAACTCTTGCGAGGCGTGCGCGGCGTTGCGCGCGTTGAAATCGCGCTTGAAGAAGGTGGCCAGCGGATTGATGTCATTCTCGAACCGAACGCGGAAATCGCTGCGAGCGAACTCGCCGCGCGACTGCTTGCACAAGGCTTCCGACTTGCACGTCTGCAGCCTGAACAAATCAGTCTTGAGACCGCATTCATGCGTCTGACCAAGGGACTTGTGAGTTAACCGAAGCGTGAAGGACCGCGTGCATGACCGCGTGCATGATCGTGTGATGCATCGCGCGGATGACCGAGATAGGCGCACGAAATGCCCAATATTCTGCTCATCGCAAATCGCTCAAAGCCCGAAGCCGCGCGCACCGCTGATGCGATCCGTCCGTTGCTCGCGCGACACGGCGCTGTTGAGGAGATTCCGTCGGGCGACGAACCACTTCCGAGCGCGCTTGCGTTTGATCTTGCAGTCGTTGTTGGTGGCGATGGAACGCTCATCGGCGAAACACGCCGACTCGTGACGCGCGGCGCGCCGATCGTCGGTGTCAACGCTGGACGACTCGGATTTCTCGCGGAGTTTGATGCCGCGGATCTTGAGAAGCACGCAGCACTTGTGTTCGGAGCAACGCCGCCGCTGCGCGAGCGCATGCTGCTCTCGATTGAAGTTGCGCGCGTGAACGACGAACGTGAGGTTGGCGTGGCAATCAACGATGCGGTCATCACCGCAGGTACGCCGCATCGCATGATTGAACTTTCCATGTCGGTCGACGAGGACCATGAGGGCGTCGACATTACAGGCGATGGCGTGATCATCGCCACGCCGACGGGTTCGACCGCCTACAACGCAAGCGCTGGCGGTCCGATCGTGCACCCCGATGTCGCGGGCATCACGATCACCCCGATTTGCGCACAGAGCCTCGCATTCCGGCCTGTCGTCGTCGGTGCCCACGAGACGATTTCATTCGGACTTCGTCGCGTGAACGAGGGAACCTGCGTCGTGCTCGACGGACAACGGTTCATTCCGGTCGGACGCGGTGATCGCGTGATCGTGCGCCGCAACGCCCTCCATGCGAAGTTTGTGGCGAATCCGTCGAATCGCTACTGGGATGCACTGCGCTCGAAGATGCGATGGGCGGCGCCGCCGTCGTACCGTGTATAAGCGCTCGCGACTGAGCGGCCTGATGAAGCTCTGCTTCATGTGGCCGCTTTCGCTCGCTCTGGCACGCCTCGCCGCGAATGAATCGCGGCGGTCTGAGACGACGTGTTCAAGCGCTCGCGATTTGAGCGCTCGCGA
>JBEIJG010000106.1:0-8745 GCA_040380385.1 Phycisphaeraceae bacterium
AAGTAGCTCGTGACGGTTGGGCCCTTCGAGCCGATGCCTTCCTTGAGCACCTGCACGGTAATTTCTTGACCGCGCTTCAGCGCCTCTTGCATCATCGGACGTGCGCGACGCGGAATCTTGCGACCGACTTTCTCGGTGCGCACCTTCTCATCGCCGTCGCCACCTTCATCGTGGCCATGCTTCTTCGGGAAGTACTTCGGATGTAGGTCGGAGATGTGGAGGAAGCCGTTTGCGCCCTCGCCGAAATCGACGAATGCAGCCTGAATCGCGGGCTCGACGTTGACGACACGCGCCTTGTAGATCGAGCCGACGTTGGTCGAGGTCGCGGCGCGCTCGGTGAAGAACTGCGCGAGTTTGCCTTGTTCGAGAATCGCGATGCGCGTCTCTTCGCCGGGAATGTCGTTCACGACGACGAGTTGCTTTGGCTTCTCGCCGCGGTGTGCAATGGTTTCGTCATCGCCCTCGGCCGTCGGTTCTTCATCCGCAGGCCGATCGAAATCGCGCATCGAGGCGCGCGCGTACGCGGCGGCGGCTTCTTCGGCGTCGTGATCACTCTCGGCGTCACCCTCAGCGTCACTCTCTGCATTGAAGTCACGCTCCGGATCACTGTTGTCCGAGGCGCTCGTCTCAGAGGCAAGCGTCTTCGCACTCAGCAGGGCGTTTGCTTCGGCGAGAATCTCGGCCGCGAGATCATCGGCTTCCGTGAAGCCGAATCCAACGCCGGGGTTGTCTTCAAACTCGGGCTGCTTTGAGTCGAGCGAATCCAGTGTTTCAGACCCCAAGGTTTCAGACCCCAAGGTTTCAAACCCCAATGTTTCAAACCCCAATGTTTCAAATCGAGGTTCGTTCGG
Organism: Phycisphaeraceae bacterium; assembly: GCA_040380385.1. Lineage (GTDB taxonomy): Bacteria > Planctomycetota > Phycisphaerae > Phycisphaerales > SM1A02 > QWPT01. The sequence goes on from JBEIJG010000106.1 coordinate 852, forward strand.
CGTATCCGGGCTTTGCCCAACGCGATCGCTTCCGTGGTTTGGATGCCGTTCGCCCACATTTTTATCGCCTACCCCATCGCCCACATGCCCGTCGCCCACAAGTTCGTCGCCGATCTGATTTTCACTGTCATGCACTTCAGACATCGCTCTCGCCAAATCTCTGGATCACTCCAGGCTGCGAGGCGTGAACAGCGCGAGACGCCCGTCTCGACACACTCCTAGCGCGCTCCCAGTGCGCGCTTCCAGAACGCCCTTCACGAACGCGCTCCAAGAGCGCATTTCGGGAGTGCGTTTCAGAATGCCGCTTCAAACGAAGCGCCGAGGGTCGGGGGGCGAGACCTCGTCAAGAGGTCTCAGGCGAAGGTGCGCGGCATTGCGCCGCACAGATCATGCGCCTCACGTAGGAATCCTTTCGGATCGGTTGCTTGGACGAATCCCAGCACCTACGTGGCATGCGTCGCCGTGGTCCGTTCGCGCGACGCGCGGGACGGGCATGCGCGGCGCGCACGCAAAGTTCCCATGCGAGGGTGTTTTCGTGGTGCGAAGAGAACGCAGCACGAAAACGGTTCCTCGGTCCGACCGTCCGGGGGGCACGGCTTTTTCGGCAGGGCGCACGCATGTGCAGGGCGCCAGCGAGAAAGTCCGCGACCGTACATCCCGATTGGCAGGCGGAACTTCCGCCTTCGCCAAGAGTTCGCCCATGTGAAGCCTGCAAGACGCTGGCTTTGGGCTGTTCACGGCCTCAAAATTTCTTGTTGTTCGATTCCCAGCCACTTTGCATGCCAAAAGCGCATGCATCGGGGGCGTTCGTTCACTCGGCCATCCAGCCGCCGAACGAGTCGGGATCGATTTTCCTGAGTTCGTCGCGGAGGGTGTTGAGCACCTGCCGCTCGGAATCGAACGAGCCAACCCGGCGGGCCAACTGTTCGCAGTGGGGGATGTCGACCGATCGGATCACGCGCTTGATGAGCGGGATCTGACTCGGGACAAGCGAGAGTGTACGCATTCCCAGTCCGATCAGCAACATCGTGTAGATCGCTTCGCCCGCGATCTCGCCGCAAAGCGACACATCGATACCCGCGCGACGACCCGATCGAACCACCTGTTTCACGAGATACAGGACCGCCGGCGACGCGCCTGTGTAAAGATTGGCAACACGCTCGTTGCCGCGGTCGACCGCCAGCGTGTACTGGATGAGGTCGTTGGTGCCGATCGAGAAGAACGAGCACTCGTCGGCGAATGCGCGCGCCATCAGCGCGGCGCTCGGCACCTCGATCATGATTCCGGTTTGGATCGCGCGATCGAAGGGGATGCCTTCTTCGTCGAGCTCTTCACAAACATCGTTCAAGATCATCTTCGCTTGTCGCAACTCCATCAGGGTTGACACCAGCGGAAACATGATCTTGACCGGCCCTGCAACGCTTGCGCGCAGAATGGCGCGGAGTTGCGTCTTGAAGAGTTCGCGATTCTGCAGGCAGTAGCGAATCGAACGGAGGCCGAGGAAGGGGTTTCGTTCCGGCTCGTGTGCGCGCTGTTGCGTGTACTTGTCGGCGCCGAGGTCGAGCGTGCGAATTGTGCAAGGTCGCCCAGCGAGGAGTTCGAGCGTGCGGCGGTATGCCTGGTATTGCTCTTCTTCGCTTGGCTCGTGATCGTTCGTGAGGTAAAGGAACTCGGTGCGATAGAGGCCAACCCCATCGCCGCCATTTGCGAGCACGCTTTCCACTTCGTGCGGAAACTCGATGTTCCCGAGCAGTTGAATGCGTGTTCCATCTTTCGTGACCGCCTCAAGTGGCGCGGTCTCACGCAAGACCTTTCGATACGCGGAGAAGCGTTCTTGTTGAACGCGATACTCCTCCATCGTGCGCTCGGTCGGGCGCACGATGACAACACCTGTGTCGCCGTCGATGATGACGGTGTCACCGTCTTCTGCGCGCTCCATGACGCGCTGGCAACCAACAACGCAAGGGATTTCGATCGCGCGCGCGACGATCGAGGTGTGACTCGTTCGGCCGCCGAGATCGGTGGCGATGCCGAGGATCTTGCGGCGATCCATGCCAGCCGTCTGCGATGGCGTGAGTTCGTGAGCGACGATGATGACGGGTTCGTCGAGCGCGGAGAGTCGCGACTCGTTTTCGCCCATCAATTTGCCGAGGACGCGACGATCGAGATCGAGCACGTCGTTGGCCTTCTGTCGGAAAACCTCGTTGCCGATGGCGCGGAATTGCTCTGTGACTTTCCGGAACGCGTCGGCGACGGCGACTTCAGCATTGATGCGATCTTTGCGAATGCGCTCGCGCATCGGCCCGACAAGCGACGGATCTTGGAGAAGTCCGAGGTGGAAGCCGAAAATCTTTGCGGCTTCGCGACCGAGTTGTTGTTCGGTGCGATCGCGCAGCACCACCAGGTCGGCAGTCGCATCGCGCAGCGCGCCCTCAAGACGGCCGACTTCGATGTCGATTTCGTGTTCTTCGATGTCGCGATGCGGAACGTGTGTTTCCGCCTCGCCGAGCACAAACACGCGCCCAATGACAATGCCTGGCGAAACCGGAATGCCCTTCACGGTTTGCATGGGCTTGGGTTGTTGCGTGGCGTGTGGCATCGGGGGGCAACAGTCTACAGAGTCGCGCGACGGCCGCGAGTTTGCGGGAAAAACCGCGGCCCGCGAGAGTCGCGGGCCGCGGGTCGTTGATCAAACACGCGTTTCGTCCATGACCGTCTTTCAGGGTCAGTTGCCGTCCTTCACTTCATACTCGGCATCGATGACGTCGTCCTTCTTTGCGCCAGCGTCGGCGCCGCCTGCAGCGCCACCCGCAGGTGCGTCCGCCTTCGCCGACTCGTAGGAAATCTTGCCGAGTTCCTGCGCTGCGGTGTTGAGCGCGTCGAGTGCCTTCTGGATCGCGGCTGGGTCATCGCCCTTGACGCGCTCTTCGACGTTCGAAATCGCACTCTCGATCGAGCTGCGCGTCGCGGCCGGCACCTTGTCGCCAAGATCCGTCATCGCCTTCTTCGTGCCGTAGACGACTTGCTCGGCCTGATTGCGGAGATCGATGAGTTCGCGGCGCTGCTTGTCGGCAGACGCGTTTTCTTCGGCTTCGCGCTTCATCTTCTCGATGTCGTCCTTCGACAAGCCCGAGGAGCCAGTGATCTTGATCTCTTGCTTCTTGTTCGTCGCCTTGTCGGTCGCCGAAACGTTGAGGATGCCGTTCGCGTCGATCGCGAATTCAACCTCAATTTGCGGCGTGCCGCGCTGCGCAGGCGGAATACCCGTCAAGTCGAACTTTCCGAGGCTGCGGTTGTCGTTCGCCATTGGGCGCTCGCCTTGCAGCACGTGAATCGTCACTGAGTTCTGATTGTCGGACGCGGTCGAGAAGGTTTCCTTCTTCGAGGTTGGAATCGTCGTGTTGCGCGGGATGAGCGTGGTCATCACGCTGCCGAGCGTTTCAACGCCGAGCGACAGCGGCGTGACATCGAGAAGGAGCACGTCCTTCACGTCGCCAACGAGCACGCCACCTTGGATCGCGGCGCCAATCGCGACGACTTCGTCGGGGTTGATCGAGCGATCGAGCGATTCCGTCTTGAAGATCTCCTTCGCGATTTGCTGGACCTTCGGAATGCGGATCGAGCCACCGACCATCACGACTTCCTGCACTTCGCTTGCGCTGAGCTTCGCGTCCTTCAGCGCTTGCTCGCATGGGCCGCGGAGACGCGTGAAGAGATCTGCGCACATGTCTTCAAACTTCGCACGCGTGACCGTCACTTGCAGGTGCTTGGGGCCGTTCTGATCGGCCGTGATGAACGGCAGATTGACCGTCGTTTCCATCTGCGTGGAAAGTTCGATCTTCGCCTTCTCCGCAGCTTCCTTGAGGCGCTGCAGCGCCATCGCGTCCTTCGTGATGTCGATGCCTTCACGCTTGCGGAATTCATCGGCAAGGAACGTGATCAGTCGATCGTCGAAGTCATCGCCACCGAGGTGGCCGTCACCGTTCGTCGAGAGCACTTCGAAGACACCATCACCGACGTCGAGGATCGACACGTCGAACGTACCGCCACCGAGGTCGAAGACCGCGATGCGCGCGTTCTTCTTCTTCTCGAGGCCATACGCAAGTGCTGCGGCGGTTGGCTCGTTGATGATGCGCTCGACCTTGAGGCCTGCGATTTCGCCGGCGTCCTTGGTCGCTTGGCGCTGCGCGTCGTTGAAGTACGCAGGCACGGTGATGACTGCGCGCTCGACCTTCTCGCCGAGGTAATCTTCCGCAACCTTCTTGAGTTCTTGCAGCACGACCGCGGAGATTTCTGGCGGTGTGTACTGCTTGCCGCGCACGTTGACCTTCACGAGGTCGGCGCCCGAGCCGAGCACTTCGTACGGCACCATCTTCTGTTCCTTCGCGACCTCGTCGGTGCGACGGCCCATGAACCGCTTGATCGAGTAGATCGTGTTCTTCGGGTTGGTGACTTGTTGGTGCTTCGCGGGCTGGCCGACGAGGCGCTCGCCCTTCTCCGTGAATGCGACGACCGAGGGAGTCGTGCGGTTGCCTTGCGCGTTGATCAGTACCTTCGGCTGACCGCCTTCCATGATGGCGACGCACGAGTTGGTGGTGCCGAGGTCGATGCCGATGATCTTGCTGGTTCCGTTGGACATAAATGGGTTCCTTCCCGCCCGCGGGGTTGCCGAGGGCGACTCACTCGAATTGCTGTCTATCTCCCGCGCTCGGTTTGGGCGGCGTCTTCGCGGCCGTCGCGAGCAGGGGCCGCCCGATTGCAAGGGTCGTGCCAGCCGAAATGTCGGGGTGAAGGCGGATTCGGGTGACAGGTCGGTTTGGCAGTTCGATTCGTCTGCCAAGTTGGCACCGAGGCTGCTTGCCGCGGGAGTGTTACCCTGCGCGGATGCCCATGGGGTCCTCCAAGATCGATCTCGATGACCTCGACCTCGCCTGCGACGCGGTGCAGGACGCCACGAACCTCGCCATCGCGGCGCGGCGGGAGCTGCCGCCCGAGGCGATCGTCCGAAAGGCCGACGGTTCGGTGGTGACAGCCGTCGATGTTGCGCTGCAGGTGCTGATCCTCAACAGGCTTGAGATGGACTTCGGTCCGGTCCCGACGATCGCGGAGGAGGATCTCGCATCGATCGGGGGCAAGCCCGCCGCGGAGGCCCATTGCCGTCGACTTCTGGCATCCTGGGGATACGAGGGAGGCGAGGCTGGGATCCAGCGCGCGCTGACTTCGGGCGGTCTCGATGGATCGACGCGCGGCGTCGAGTTTGCGTGGGTCCTCGACCCGATCGATGGCACGCAGGGATTCATCGATGATGACCACTGGTGCCCGTGCCTCGCGCTGCTGCGCCGTGGAGAGGTGATCTTCGCCTCCAACGGCTATCCGACCGTGCTCGGTGGCATGCTGCTCAGCGCCGCCAAAGGCAAGGGAGCGTGGTGGCATCCGCTCAAGGGTGGCGAGTCCACCCGCGCCGAGGTCTTGCAGCAGCCACTCGCCTCTGGTGAGGCCGTCCGCGTGGTCGCGCCCGCACGGGCCACCCCGACGCAAATCGCGGCGCGCATGGCAGTCGGCCAATCCACAGGCCACGCGTGCAAACTCGTGCACTCCGATAGCCAAGCGAAGTACGGCCACGTCATCGCAGGGCTCGCTGATGTGGCGTACAGCCGCCGCGGTGGTGGCCCCGGCAAGTACATCTGGGATCACGCGGGAGCAGTGCTCCTCGCGCGGGAAGCCGGTGCTTGGGTTGGCGACACCGACGGCAGCGACATCGATTGTTCACTCGGTCGCCGACTCAGTCGCAACGACGCGGTGATTTGTGCCGCGCGTGGCTTGGGGCCCGTGATCGCTGCCGAACTCGCCGCGCGCGATCGCGCGGAGGGCTTCGGGCGACACACCCGTGCGGACACTTGACATGGATGATCAGAGTTCCTCACCGCGGAAGCTCGACGCGTCTCGGCTCTGGCAGAGGCTGCGAGACGATTTCACCAACGAGCCGTGGACGCTCCTTCGATGCGCGAAGATCCCCGCGATCCTCGCGATGTTCTGCTTGGTGGTCTCTGATGTCCTCACCGACAGCGTCGCCGCGCTCCAGTGGCTTTGGTGGGTGCCGCGATACGCGCTTGCGTCGGGGGCATTCTTTTGGATCGCTGCAGTCCTTGCGTGCGCTGCGTGGATTGCGCGCGACAAGGCGGAGACTCGTCGCGCGGGCGTTTGGTCGGCGATTGCCGCGCTCCTCGTGCTCGTGAGCTTCGGCCGTGTGTGGGGGCTCCCGCGCAGCCGCCCAGCAGATGCCGTGCGCGTCATTCATTGGAATGCGAGTCAATTGCACGCGGACTTCGCTCCCGAAGCCGCGGCACAACTGCAAGCACTCAACCCCGACATCATCATTTTCACCGACACAAGCCCAGGGCTCGCGCAGGAATGTCATCGCGTATTCGTACCGCAGGGATATCGCGTCGAAAGCGCTGGCAAGTTCATCGCGTTTTCGCGTGTTCCCTTGGCGGAGGCGCGCGCACTCGTCGCATCGCGTGATCGCTACGTTTCACGGTTTCGATTCGAAACACAACTGGGCGAACTCGTCGTGGAACCGATTGATCTTCCGAGTCGAACAACGCTCCCACGCTACGTCCTTGTTCGCTCATTGCGCGCTGATGTCATGAAGGTGCGCGACGAGGCCAAACTCGGCGAGCCCGACATCATGTGCGGGGACTTCAACATTCCCCGCGGAAGCGCATCGCTTGATCTCATCGTTCCGAATGCGCGAGAAGCGTTCGCGGCGGCTGGGACGGGTTGGGGCGCGAGTTTTCCGCGCGATTGGGCGTGGCTCTCGATTGACTTGACGCTCGTTCGCGCGCCGTGGCGACCTGTGCGATCGGAGATTGTCGACTTTGGCTTCGGAAGGCACCGCGTCCAAGTGGTTGATTTGGAACGCGACTGAAGTGGGGCGCGTGTGCACTGCCGCGCACGGCCATCGATCGATGCGGTCCTGCATGAAGTCCTGCATGCGCGCCGGCCGTCGCCGCGCGATCAATCGTCTTGTGAACCGCCCGAACCGCCGTCATCCTCTGAGGGAGGTCGCGCGTCGATCCAGCGCCACGCATCTTGGAAGATGGTGTTGCCCATGAAGGAACTCACCGACTCGAACGGAAGCGACTTGTAAATCGCGTTTCCGTGGTCAAGGTGCCAATCGACGCTGCCGTCGCCCTTCAGTCGATTCGTTCCCGTGACGTGATTGAAGTCACGGCGCGTTCGCATCCCATCCACCACCAAGACCGTCGTCGAGAGATTGCGGCCTTTCAGGGGAGTTCCGATCGGCGAGGTCGCCGCCGGATCCATGTGGGTTCGATAGTGGTAATTGCCGTAGATCGGACCAGTTCCTGAGGCGGCGATATCGCGGCTCTCGAGGCGATGCGCGTACTGCTCGTACGAATGATCGCCATGGTGGCAAGGGCAGTAGAAGAGGCGCGGATCTGTGATATCGAGCGTCGCGAGCAACAATCCGAGTCCGTCGAAGCGCGAACCGAATCGCGTCGTGAGAGCCATCGCCTCGCCCCACTCTGCGGTTTGCTGATTGGCGGTCGCGTTGAAGCGCGGCAGGCAATCGTTGAATCGCTCGGTGTATTCGACGAGCCCGCAGCCGATCTGGCGGAGATTACTCATGCAGCGCAGTCGGCCGGATGCTGCGCGGGCATGCGAAAGAACTGGCATCAGGAGCCCGGTGAGGATCGCAACGATCCCGATGACCACCAAGAGTTCGACGACGGTGAATCCCGCGGTGGAGGCGCGCCTCACTTCACGGCGCGCTCGACGGTGGAGCGCGGGGAGTGTCGAGGCAGGGGTCGAGGTACGGGTTGAGGTCGAGCAGGCAGTCGACACTTCAGCCGACATTTCGGTCGACAGTTTG
>JBEIJG010000107.1:0-8672 GCA_040380385.1 Phycisphaeraceae bacterium
ACCGATGTCTTCAACGCAATCTCGGAAACGAATGAAGCAAACAACGTTGGAACTGGGCTTGGAACGGTCCTTGTCCGCGCAACACCGATTGAACTTGGTGTGACCTTCAACGGTGTGCAGCTCGGAAACAACGGCTCGCGCTATTTCGAATTCGACGCACCGGCAGGCGAGCCGATTCTGGTGGAGTTCGATCACCTCAACGACAGTGCAAACATCGAACTCTTCGTGAAGCACGGCACGGTTCCCACTTCTGGAAACTTTGATGCCGCAGGTCGCGCGCCAGGTGAGCCGCAGCAACAAGCGCTCGTGCCATCATCGCGTGCAGGCAAGTACTACGTCTTCGTGCGCAACAGCGGCATGGTTGGGTCGGAAGCTGGATTTACAATTCGCGCATCGATCGTGCCGTACAGCGTGTTGTCTGTAGAACCGAGCGTTGTCGGTAACGCAGGCACTGCCACCTTCGCGATTGAAGGTGCGCGCTTTGATAAGTTCGCAACGCCGATTCTCATCGATAGCACCGGTCGCGAGCGCATTCCCTATTGGTTGGAGTTCGAGTCGACCAGCCGAATTCATGTGAGTTTCGACATCCGCGGAATGGCAGCTGGATCATGTGATTTGCGCATTCGATCCGCGTTGCGATTCCTTGACCTCGATCTTGCGACGGGCAATTTCTTCCCCGTTGAAGAGGTTGTCGGTGAGTTCACGGCTGTCAATGCACTCACCATTGTTGATGGCGGAGGCGCGTCGGTGTCGATCGAGAATGTGGCACCGTTGCGAGTGCGGCTCGGATCTCCGTTCGCGTTCAATGTGTTTGTGACCAACAATGGTCTCAACGACGCTCCGATGCCTGTGGTGCAAGTTGCAAGCCCCGACGGCAATCCGATTTCGCTCAATCCGGAAGGTGTTTCCGCGCAAGGATTCTCAACTCAATTCGTTGGAGTTGGGGGTCGCAATCCGCTCGTGCTTGCGCCTGGAGAAGTTGTCTATCTGCCGGTGTTTGCTCGTGCAGAAAGAACAGGTCCAGCACGACTCATCGTGCAAGATTTGAGCAATGATGCATCTGAGATTGCTTGGCCGCAACTTGAAGCGTATTACCGCGACGAGTCGGAGCCGGAAGTTTGGGACGCAACATGGTCTCGCTTCCTGCAGATCGTTGGGCCAACTTGGGACACGCTTCACCGCGCGATGCGTCTTGCTGCATCGGATATGTCGTTCCGTACCAATGCTCGTGTCCAACAGGGAAGTGATGTCATCGAGCGTCTGTTGCAGCACGCACGCGTTGGACGCAGCGATCTCTCCGGATTTGCAACTGTCGAGACGGGCGTTGCATATTCAGATGCCTCGAGAGTCGATGAGGAATTGGAGGGCTCAGTCGCTGGAGAATCGGATCCGTGTTCGCCGCCATCCAACTGCATCGCAAATCCACAGCCGTGTCCTCCGCAGAATTGCCCTGCGGGCTGTGAGCCGTACAACATCGTGGAAGCATCACTCGCAGAGTTGTATTTGAACATGTTCTTCACGAGCGGAAGCGTTTGTATCGATGTTGAAGTGCGATCCGCGTACCTCGACTTTATGAAAAATCGACAGCAACAAGGTCGCAAGATGATTCAAGAGACCGACACGGATCAGCTTCGCGCGGACCTTGAGGAGAGCATCGAACTCACATGGGCTGAAGAAGATGTTGCAAACACGGTTGAAAAACGGCTCACGAAATGTCTCGAGCAGAGTGGCTGCGAGTCTGCGTTGCCAGCAAACCAGCGTGTTTCATTCCCAATCAGCGCGTACTTGAGTGAATGCGAACTCGACCCGAATGTCGACTTTGCAGGTGCTGAGCAAAGTGTGATCGGTCGAATTTGTAGTGCCTCCAAACTTCTGCTTGGCGGCGGCGGACGCGGTCCGTACAGCATCAATATCCAATGTCCACCCGATCAGCGGTTGATCTCTGCGAACATGGTGCTCATGCGTGTCGTCGATGACTGTGGAAGCACAGTTCGTATTGAGGCAAGCCTCGAAGACATTACATGGCGCATCATCGACACCATCGATTTCTGCCCGGGGAATCTCGGGGATGGAGTCGAGACAGATCTTGCAACCCGGCCACTCTGTCGACTCGAAGCCGCAGGATTCGCGTTCGATATCGGGATCGACCTCACGCTGAACCGTCCCAATCGGGCATTTACATTCAAGATTCCAAAGTCATGCACTCAGTCGTGCAGAACTCAACCACCTGGTAGTGAGTGTGCCGAAGTGTGCGGCCCCAACGGTCTCGCTGGCCAATGCAGTGAAAATGGCAGCAACGACGGCGGCAAGGAGTGCGGCGGTGAAGAAACCGTCGTGGATGTGGTCGCAAGTTTCGATCCGAATTTGAAGACTGGTCCACAAGGTTTCGGCCCAGAGAATTGGACGAGCGCTGTGTCGCCGCTTCCGTATCGCATTGACTTCGAGAACCTCGCGGACGCCTCCGCTCCTGCGGGTCGCGTGGTCGTGACCGATGAACTCGATCCACGACTCAACGCACTCTCGGTGCGCCTTGGCGACATGATGCTGTCAGGTACGACAGTCGATGTTCCGGACAACGTGATCTCATTCCAGACGGAAGTGGATCTCATCGCAGAGCGTGGCGTGATCGTCGAAGTGACGGCCGGCGTGGACACATCGGTTGTGCCTGCGCGCGTCTTCTGGATCTTCCAATCGATCGATCCAGCAACCGGCGAAGCACCGCTCGATCCATTCCTCGGATTCCTTCCGCCGGAAGATGGATCGGGCCGCGGGCAGGGCTTCGTCACATGCACTGTGCGTCCAAAGAGCGCGACCGCGGATGGAGCAGTCATCGAAAACGAAGCAGAAATCGTGTTCGATGCGAACGCGCCGATTCTCACCAACCTCGTTGCGAACACGCTCGATCGCGCGTTGCCTTCGAGCAGCGTGCTGCCGCTTCCAGCCGTGACCACCGATGCGACGCTCCTCATCGACGTCGTTGGAAGCGATACCGCAGGCGGATCGGGACTTTCTGAGTTCCGTCTGTTCATGTCGATCGATGGCGGACCGTTCCAGTCGATCGGTTCGTCTGAGGATGGGCAGTTTGTGTCGCCCGCTCTTCCTGCAGGTCACGTGTACGGCTTCGCAAGTCAGGCTGTCGATCGCGCGGGCGGTGTTGAATCGCTGCCTTCTGAGCCGGACACGGTTGTGGCGGTGCCGAGCATCAATCTTGCCGCGGTGAGCGACACAGGCGTTGTCGGTGATGGTGTGACCAATGATCCGACACCAACGGTGCTTGTGGTTTCCGCGCCGTTGTCGAACGTGTCGGTGTCGATCGTGGGGCGTGGTTCGCCGGTCGACGCGACCACCGACGCACTTGGGCGTGCATCTCTCACGGTGGGCGGTTCGGGGCTTTCGGATGGAACCTACACGGTGGTCGCGACGTCGAACGGCGTTTCGGTTTCGACGGCGATTGTGGTCGACACCGTCGTCGCGGGCGAACTCGCGTGGACTATCACGGCATCACACGGTGACGCAGGTCCAGCCATCAGTGTGCTGCCGACTGGTGCGTCGTTTGTCGAGCCGCGCTTGGGCGGCATCGCAGAAATCTCGATCGCCTCGATCGGAAAGTCGCCATGCAATGTCGCAACGCCAACCTTGCGCATCGATGGAAATGCGCTCGATGGCAATGCGATGACCAACGTACCGCTTGCACTCGTCGAACCTCGTTCGGATGGATGGCTCGTGCGATTCACTGCACCAATCGTCGAGTCAGGCGTCTACTGCTTGACGCTCACGGACGCGATCGACTGCGCGGGCAACGTGCGACCCATCGACCAGCGCCGACGAACGTTCGTGATCTTGCCGGGCGATGCAACAGGTGATCGTCGCGTCAACAACACCGATGTTGGCGGCGTTGCGTCGCTCTTGGGTACCGATCCGATCGATGTGCGCAACGCACTGCATGTGCGCAGTGATATCGATCGCGATGGTGACGTCGACGCAACCGATCTCGCGGTGGTGCTCGCAGAACGCGGTAAGGACGCACGCTTCATCGTGCCGCCATGTCCCGCGGAACCTGCAAGCGGCGGCGTACTTGTTTCGGATGGCGCGAGCGGTAGCAGTGGCGGAGCCGATCCGATGATCCTGTCGCCGACGTCGCGTCCGACGGAAGGTGGCGTGGCCGCCGCGAACGCGGAAGGCGAGGACGGCCTCGATTCGTCCGACCCTGGAACGGACGAACTGAAGCCGCTTGTACGTATCGCGATCGAGGCGCTTCCTGGTCTCGATGCAGAGTTGCTCCAAGACACCGAGCGATTCAGTTCGATTGCGCCGTGGGGCGATGGTTCTTGGTGGATCGCGGAGGTTCCCGCCGCCACGCTCGAGCATCTCTCAAGTGGTGCGCTCGATACCACGGTCGCATTCTCGTCACCGGTACGCAGCATCGATGACGTGACGCTTGCGTTCGATGGCCGCGACGTCATTGCCGTCGTTGAAGATGGAATGCTTCAGTCGGCAGAGCGGCGCATACGCGAAGAGATTCCTGTCATTGACAGTCTTGAGGTGATCGGAGCACACGATGGCCAATCGTTCCTGCGACTTGCAACACGTCTTCCGGACGGCCCATCGGTGCGTGAACTCGCGGCGGCGCTCGTAGATCGTGGCTTGGTGATCGCTGCGTCGCCGGAAGTGCACTTCGTGACGGCCGTCGATGCGATCGGGCCGCAAGTCGCGGGCGAATCGGCGTCGCAACTTCCAACGCTCGACAGCGTCGGCGCGGGCGTGCGTGTTGCCGAAGTTCTGGCATCGCTCGCGGAAGTGCCTTCAAGCGTGGTGATTCTCGGCGGAACGGATTCGGTTGAAGTGGATCTCGTTGTGCACGAAGCCGAGACCATTGCCTCGGCGGAACAACGTGTGAGTGCACCGCGCGAGCCGAAGATGACAACGATTGCGACGTACTCCATCCTCCGCACGGAGCGCGAGATGCGCGTGTTTGGTCGTTCGTCGTGGCAAGTGCAATCACTTCTCAAGACGATCCGTCTTGACCCGAGCGTTGTGATTGATCTCGCGCATGCAGCGCCACGGTCACGCATCGTGCAAATGCTGTGGATGTCGCTTCGCGAGGCACCAGCACGCGACGCTCGCACCACGAACAATGGGGTTGATGATGAGGCGCGTACAGACTGGAACGTGCCCGGATTGCAGGCGAAGTAACACCAACTTTTTCGCGTGCGATGTGACTCTTTCTTGATCGGGCAACACCGAAGTCAGCGATGACTTCGGTGTTGTTTTTCGATCAGGCGTTTGGCCGCAGCGAGGTTCAGTGACGCAGGCACCGACGTCGCGGTTGCAGTGTGGTCCTCAAGAAACCCAGCAATCCACGCAGACTCAACACGCAAACACTTCGCCCTCCTCAGCGACGCGCATGCCCGCTTCGCGAATCACGCGCGCGGCATCGCTCGATGGGTCAAGCGCAGGATTCGTATGGTTGAGATGGATGAAGCGCACTTTCGCGCGTTCCGTTTCTGGTAGTGCCGCGAGGCGCGCGATTGTGTCTGTCATGAGCGGATGCGGCACCTTGCTCATGTCGCGGCCGGGGAGTTCGCCGTCCGCGAAGAAGCAGCCATCGAGATACGCGACATCGACCGACGCAAGCGCATCTTCAAGCCGCGTGCCCATCGCATCCCACTCGCGCCACGTGTCGATATCGGGCAGCCACAACACGCGCTTTCCACCGGGAAGTTCGATGCGGTACGCGACGGTCTCGCTGAACTCACCACGATGCGGCACGAGTATCGGTGTCACGCGGACACCCGGGATCGGTTCGACCGGCTCACCCGCAACGAGCGGCTTGAGGTCGATGTTGCCAAGCGACACGAGCTGGCTCCACGGGCCGTTCTGCTCGAGAAACGCGCGCATCCGAGGCATCGCATACGTCGGCACCTTCGTCGCGCCAATCGCTTCTTTCCCGAGATACATGAGCCCCGGATAGTGACCGATGTGCGCGTGCGTGAGAAAGACGCCATCGACCGCAGGGCGCGCGGGGCCACCCGAGATCCGGTGCAGTTCGAGCAGTTGCCGCGGAAAATCAGGCGTCGCGTCGATGATCCATCGCTTGCCGCTCGCCGGATCGACGATCCCGAGGCTGACGACGCTCTTGCGCTGCGCGCGATCGTCCCATCGTGGGTCGCCGAACGACCCAGCCTGCGGCACGCCGCCATCCTGCGCGATGCCAAGGACGACGGTGAACGGGGTCACGGGCCGCTTCGGTACTTGATGCATGTCTGTGGACTCTTCGCTTGCACGGGTATTGCGAAAGGCAAACGGCGCCATCGCGGCCGCCGCGCCCAACGAGATGGCATCGCGCCGGGACAGCACGGGGTGATCATTGAACTTGGCCGGGCGTGGTGACGCATCCATCGGCAGCAAGATACGGCGACGCGTGTGACGCCACGACAGGCCACGACAGGGCAAGTTCGCACAACCTTGCCACCAATCGTTGACACCTTCGATGGGACCGAACTCGAGTTCTTTCGCCGATAGGACGCCGATCGACGATGTTTGTGGTCGGTACTTTCTGATTCACGGGTATGTTCCGCGCTCCGAGCATTGGTACCTCGCATCGGAAGGCAACCCGTCTTGAAGAAAGTTTCGTGGCGTCCGCATCCGATGAGGTCCCGTTGCTGGCGTGTTTGACCAATGAAGTCACAATCCGGAGGAGCAACGCGTGTCGAATCTCTACAACCAGTTCTGCGCGTGCGTCGCTGGCCTGCTCGCGATCGCGGCGCCTGCGTACGCGCAACATCCCGTGCTCTCGCAGGTCTCTTCGCTCTCGGCGCCCGCGCCGACGAGTCCTCTGATTGCCTTCGGTGAAGGATGGACGCCGCTCGTTGCGGGTGGCGATGGCGCGAAGTTCGCGCGTGCAGTCGGCGATGATCCACGCCTTGGCGAGGCACCGCAGCTCGTCGCGGTCGCGCGGCAGTGGGGCAACGGGCGCATCCTCTGTACGAATCATCCCTTCACCGACAACATCGCGTCGAACCGGCGCTTCCACATCAACGCGCATGCGTGGCTGCGCAACGGCCGCCCCGGATTCATTCGGTGGACGACTTCTCACGCCGAGCAGCAAGCACTTGGGTACTTTCTCATCGACTTCGCCCCGACGATCGGGCAGTCATGGTTGCCCGTGATCGGGCCGGTGGGAACGCCTGAACTGTCGGTGACGGGTGTCCTTTACATCGATGATCCGAACAGTGCTTTCTCGGCCGCAGAGCGCACCGCGATCCTCAACTGGGTCGCCGGCGGTGGCGGGCTTTGGGTCAACGCCTCGGGCTACCGCTGGGGTGTCGAGCATCCTGGTCTCGCTCCCGAGACGGAGCATCCCGCGGCAAAGCTCCTTGCCGGAACCGGTTTCACGCCTGTGCGCGCCACGATTCGCAGCGGCAATGACGAGATCTCATCCTTCGACATCCTCGGCAACGCCGCGCTGACTGGCGATCCTGTTGAGGCGATGGAGGAACTCGTCGCGATGCATCAGCAATACGGCGCGCCACTCGCCGCGCTGCTTGAAACCGACATCGCACTGCGCCGCCGATTCGATGCGCTGCATTCGGTGCTTGCGTATTCCTGCATCCTCGGCATCACGGGCGATGCGCCGCTGACGGCCGCCGGAGCTTGTGTCTCGCTCTACAACGCGTCGCTCGACTTCTATGGTCACGTGCAGAACTACCAGAGCGTCGATCGGCTCGGTGCAGCACTTGCGCGCGAACGACTCTGGCGAACCTACATCGATTCAGGTTACGACGATGCGGGTGTCCGCACGCAACTGGCGAAACTTGCGGGATGGTCGGGCGCGCGCCGCACGCTCTTCGTCGAGCGGAATCTCCTGTTGCTCGACAACCAGCGATCGACATTCGCGCAGGCCGAGTGCACTCTGGCGTGGCTCAGCCGTATGCCTGCCGAGCGCGTGCCGCTGCGTGCGCTCACGATCCTCGAGTATCTCGGCGGCGAACAACCTGCACTTTCACTCGACGGAAAGGGCTACAAGGTGAACGTCTTCGGCGTCGCACCGGGGGCCTACTCCGAGCAGCCGTTCCCGATCAATTTCTCTGGCTGGCGCAGCGACCTCTTCGCGCAGGTCGCGGCGCACGAGATCACGCACGTCCTTGATTCGGCCTACATCGAGGCGAACCCTGAGCGACGCGCGCGGCGCGCGGCACTCTTGGCCGATGCGGGGAATGATCCGCAGAACTTTCTTCGCAACTTGCCGCAGTTTCCGTCTGGGTGGTTCCAACAGAACCCGTTGGAGTTCATCGCATCCATCGCAAACCAGTGGGTTGCCGAGAGTCAGATCTGCCTGCAACTCGGCAGGGAGAAGCTTGGGTTCGGCCGCCGGCAGCCGATGGAGCAGGCGCTCTTCTTTGCCGACATGCTCTCGACCGGAAACACGGTGCCGTTCTTCCGTTGCGGAACATCCGGCGTGATCCAGTCGCGCACGGCCACGCTCGGGCGCGATGCGCAGGGCCGGATCATCTCGATCACCGATGGCGGCGTGCGGCTCGACATCGTCTACGACGCGCAGGGCCATGTGGCGAGTGCGACGCAGACCGCGCAGGATTGCGACGGCGACGGAGTTGTCGATGTCAACGAGATTCTCTTCCTCGGTACGGGCGCTGACATCGATGCCAACATGC
>JBEIJG010000108.1:0-8602 GCA_040380385.1 Phycisphaeraceae bacterium
CGCATGGTGTTCGGCAGAGGAACGACGTGCGCCGCGACAAAGAGTTCAGAGGGAGGCCAGAAAGAGGCCAGAAGGAGGCCAGAAAGAGCGTTCCCGAGCGTGTCAATGACATCTCGGAGCAGCGCGATGCGGCACGAACTTCGCTGCACGGATCTGCCCACCGGCTTGGGAGGGAGTTGGGTACCTCCAGCCGCATGGACGATCGCCGCTCGTTTGCGTTGACTCGCGCGGGCGGCGGTCGCATTTGCTGGGAGCGTCCGTTTCTTTGGACAGCTGGTCTTGGTGTACGCACAGGCAAACTCTTCGAAAGTCGCTTGTAGTGTGCACCAAGTCTACATACTATGCCGCACATAGTATAAATCTTGACGCGGCGTTGAGACCGCCGAAGCGCTACTGCAGCTCTTTCGAAGGAACGCAACATGGCAGCAGACGACCAATTCATTCGCGGCGCAGGCA
This sequence comes from Phycisphaeraceae bacterium, assembly GCA_040380385.1. GTDB lineage: Bacteria > Planctomycetota > Phycisphaerae > Phycisphaerales > SM1A02 > QWPT01. The sequence goes on from JBEIJG010000108.1 coordinate 457, forward strand.
TGCTTGCGGTACTCAAAGTGCTTGAAGATGGTGAGCTCTACGGGTACGCCATCGTCGAAGCGCTCGGACGCACGAAGGGCGAAGCGCTGCATCTTGGGCAATCGACCGTCTATCCGATGCTCTACAACCTTGAGGCGAAAGGCCTCATCAAGTCGCGCTGGGACGAATCGGGGGCGCGGCCGCGGAAGTACTACTCGCTCACAAAGGCTGGGAAAACGCGTCTCGCAGAAGACACCGATCAGTGGCGCGAGATTACGAAGGCGATGGCATCGCTTGGTCTGGCAAAACTTGGTCTGGCAAAACTTGGTCTGGCAAAACTTGGTCTGGCGAAACTTGGTTTGGCAAGATTTGATTTCGCGCGCTTCAGTCCATCCCTGCCCGCACTCGCGTAAAGCCGCGTTGAAAGGAACACACGATGCTCGGAATGAAGAAGCGCGCCGTTCGCGCGCGTATCGAAGTGGCTGGCTTGCCCGCAGAAATCGGTCGATTCGTCGCAGAAATCGTGCGCCGCACGCGCTTGCGCCGCGACGAACAACTTGATGTTGCCAACGAACTTCTTTCGCACTTCGCAGAAGGTCTCGCAGCAGGGAAAGCAGAGCACGAATTGATAGCTGCGTACGGGGATGCTCGCGTGAGTGCACGCGCGCTTCGCCAAAGTGCAATCGCCAAGCGCGGCGCGTTCGACCGCGCCGTGGGTACAACCGCGCGTTTCGCGTTCATCGGCGGAACGGTGGCTGCGGCCGCGTATTGCGCGGCGGCGACGATCCTCTACTTCAAGCAGCCGTTGATCGCGTTCGATGGCGTGCAGGCGATCAATGCGCAACTTCCAAAGGTGGGGTCTGAAGGCCGCGCGCTCGATGTCTACATCAAGGCGCTTGGTGGTGACGCGGGCATCTATGACGAAGCGCGATTCGCGGGATCTCTCCCTCGCATCGAACGATCACTTCCGCTACTCGAGCACGATGCGGCGGCGCGCGAAGAGACACGCGCGGCACTCGCCGAAATCGAAGATGAAATCTCGATCCTCCGCGCGGTGAAAGATCGCCCAGCGCTCGGATTCGAAGTGACGGCGACGGGTTGGCGCGACACCGATGCCGCTCGATTCTTCAGAGTGACGACCGACGCCGACATCAGCGATCCTTCGGGCTCCTCCACCTCAAGCTCCCCATTTTCCGGCACACTCCTGAGTGTGCTTCTGCCGCAACTCAGCGTGCTGCGGGCAAGTGCCAGGTTGCTCTGCGCCGACGCTGCGCTTGCGATCGCCGATGGCCGCGTCGCCGACTTCATGGCCGACATCGAGGCGACGAACGCCGCCGCAAATCATGCTGGAGAAACGAGCGTGCTCATTGCAGAGCTGGTTGAGATCGCGATGCGTGGTGATCTCATGGCAAACACGGTGATTTCCGCGATCGAGAATCACGCCGATCGTTTCAGTGACCAGGATCTTGCACGGCTCAACGCGATCTTCTCGGCGAACAACATCGATATAGCGCGCGCGATGACGGGTGAGCGCTGGATGTTCGACGATCTCGTGCAACGCTGCTACAGCGACGATGGAAGCGGCGACGGTGTGCCGCTCGCGCATGTGTACATAAGGCTGCTCGAGGCGGTGCACAGCTCATCCATGATCAGCAATGAAAGACCTCTAGAGGGCCTGCTCGCGGCGACCGGCGGATTTCTCGCGGGGCCTGCGGCGGCGGCGATCCTCCCAAGTCGTCGCGAGGTGATGAACAACTACAACGCGCACATGGATCGCTTCATCGCCGCGACGAACGCGCCCACGCGCGAAGAATCGGAGAGACTCGCGAAGGAAGCGGGTGCGCGTATCGAATCCGAAGACACGCGTTTCGCGCTCGTCAAGCAGCTGTTTCCATCGCTCGATCGGGCGGCCACGATGGGTTGGGCTGCGCGGGCTCGCGCGAACACCGCTCTTGCGGCGATCGGCATCGAGCGATTCCGTCGCGCGAACGCGCGATTCCCGAACGATCTTGCGGAACTCGTCGCCTTCATCGGTCAGCCGATTGAATCGGCGAGTTACAAGCACATTCCGTGGAAGTATGCGCTCATCGATGGTCGACCGCTGCTCTTTGATGCGGGGTGCGATGCGCTTGATGATCGCGCACGAACCGCGCTCTGGAAGCCGCCGGAAGTCGATCTCGACACCGTGACGAGCGAGGAACTCGCGCAGCGTTCGAACGATCGATTCGTCTCGTTGCGCGCGGCGCAGTCGGATCGCTTCGCCGGCGGGGGTTCTGCGTCGCCGGGCAACGCCCGATACAGCCTTCGTACGAGTTCCACGGTCGCCGCCGATCAACCGCTCGACCCGACGCAGCCGGTCGTCGACGTCGACGCGACGGCGACCATGGAGACCGATGGCGATTTCATTCGCGTGTGGTGGAAGTCGGGCGCCGCAGGCTGGGATCGCGTCGCGAAGGCCGCAAAGGCGCGAACTCCCGAGCCTACGCCAGCGGCGCAATGAGCGCGGCGAGTCGACCGCTCTGCGCGCCATCGCGGCGGAAACTGTGGAATCGCGCGCGATCGGCGTAGGTGCACGGTGGCTCCGCGTCGATGTTTGCGGGCTCAACGCCTGCGCGCTCCAGTTGCAATCGCACGCCGAGCACGAGATCGGCGTGGTGTTTCGGTTCTCGACCGGCCGTTGCGTGGATGCCCATTGCGTGGACGCCCGGCGCCGCGACGCACGCGCCGAGATTTGCGCGCGTGAGTTCTTCCGCAACTTCAGGGCCGATCTCGAAGTGCCGCACCGAGATCGACGGCCCGATCGCGGCGAGAAGTTCGTTCGGCGCGCATCCGAGCGAACGCAGCGCATCAATCGCCGCAGGCACGATGCCCGCAACAACGCCGCGCCAACCCGCATGCACGGCGGCGACCGCACCTGTGCGCGGACATGCAAGCAGCACTGGCACACAATCAGCGATGCGAATGAGAATCGCGTGGCCTCCGCGTGCACTCGTGATCGCGTCGGCGGGAACGCGTTCGCGCGCCGCGTCGCGTGCGGCGACAACCGTGCAGCCGTGCACCTGACTCACATCGACGACGACCGCGTCGCGCGCAAGCCCTGCGGCCTCGGCGAATCGCGCGTGGTTCTCGCGAATGAATGCGTCGCTGTCGCGCGGTTCACCCTCCGCGATGCGCGCGTTCGCCTGCACGCTCTGGAGATTCAACGCATCGAAGGGCGGCGCACTCACGCCGCCGACGCGCGTCGAAAACGCGTGGGCAAACCCCGCCTTCGAAAGAAGATCGCTTGTGAGTACGACGGGCCCAGAGGAATGCGTGATTTCGCGCAGCACGGCGCATCTATCGGCCGATTGCGCTCCAGACGTCGAGCGGATCCGTGGCCGCGTGACGTTCGGCTGCAACGAGCAATCGCTTGGGTATCTTCTCTCCATGTCGACTGCGCGGCACGACTCTCAACGTTCCTTCGATCCGCTCGATCGGCGTCCACTGTTGCGGCGCATGCATCGCGCGGGTTGGGTGGTGTTCAGCGGCGCACTCTTCCTCGTCGCGGCATACCTCCTGATCGCATGGTGGTACTCGTCGCTCACGCCGACCGTGCGCGTGTCGGGTGAAGAAAGTTGGCGGCGCGCGCTCGGGTTCGATGTCGGGCTCGAGGCCTCGACCGATTCCTCACCGCAACCGACGTATCCGAAGTACATCGATCTCTTGTGGTTCGATCGGCCCGAGTGCGCGCCGTGCGACCAGTCGTGGCTGGATGCTGCAGTTGTGCTCCCAGATGAGCTCCGCTTGAGTGCAGCGGAGGGAAGTGGGAGAGGCGCAGGCATTTTGAAAGCGGTGTGGGCGCCGGACGCACTTGTCTTCGAAGGGCTGAACGCCAAATGGCCAGAGGACTGGGGTTGGCAGTTGGGCGCGTGGATGCTTGAGGAGAGCGCGCCGATGATCGCGCGGCTTCGCGAGTTGGCGCCGCAAGCGCCCTTCGGATTGCGGCCCGTACGACGGTTCGATGAACGCACGGCTCGGTTCTTCGGATTGCCACATGGTTGGGAAGCAGGCTCGTCCGATGAAGCGGGAGCCGCGGCCCAACGAAAGGATGCTGCTACCGACGACGCGCCCATGGAGAGTTTCGACGAGTGCAGTCCGAGACTCTTCATCGACCTCGCGAATCTGTTCCTACTCGATGCGCGGCATGCTGCACATCGCGGTGAAGGCGCACGCGCGGTCGACAGCCTCAAGGTGTGCATGGAATTCGCGGATCGGGCTGGTGAAGGTGCGACGCCCATCGCACAGGTCATGGCGATCACGCTGCGTGCGTGGACGTGGCGCGAGGTATGCCATGTGCTGCGTATGAATCCGGCCGCGTTTGACGACGTGCAGATCTCACGACTCAATGACGTGGTCAGCTGGGTTGGGGACGGCCCGATCGGCTTCGATCTCCGGACAACACGCGCCGTACTCGATGATCAACTACAGCGGTCCTTCTCTGACGATGGCGCGGGAGATGGTGTGCTGCTTGCGTCGCCTGCGATGCAAGCGTTCTACGGCCCCAACGGAATCGACCTCAGTTCGGCGCCTGCGCGGACGCGTATGTTCGCGTTCATCGCGGGACCAGTGCTCGCACTCGTGGCGCCCTCGCGTGCTGAGTACAAGACTCGGCTCGATGCCGAACTCGACGCGCTCGAAGCGGAACTCCCGCTTGAACTCTGGGAGCGGCCGCCCGAGCCGACGACACCTTCCTATCGCGACGATGCAGCCGCGGCGCTCGCGTTGGAACGGGTTGCTCCCACGCGATCCGCCGTACGGCGCATCGAGAGTTACGCGGCCGATCGTGAAGCGGCGTGCGTGGCGCTTGCGTGTGAACGCTTCCGTCGCGCGGAGGGTCGCGCGCCACAGTCGCTCGAGGAACTCGTTCCGAAGTACCTTCGCGAGATCCCGCGCGATGTGAAGACAGGAAAGCCACTCACACGATTGGAAGGCCTTCCGGATGACGCAGACACGCCGCGGCCTCGACGACGTTGAAAGCCGTTTGACGTCCACGATGCGGTTGTGTGCGTCTGTCGCGTCTGTTGAGATTGGTGCTGAGTGTTGATTGTTCTCCCGCGCACCCATTGGTAGCGTATGCCTGTGAACCTCACGGCACAATCCGGTTCGACGCATCTTCGGAGGTCCTTCGATCCGCTCGATCGGCGTCCGCTGTTGCGGCGTATGTACCGCGCGGGTTGGGCACTGTTTTTCGGCGCACTTGGTTTGGTGGTGGTGTACTTCCTCTTCGCGTGGTGGTACTCGACGCTCACGCCGACCGTGCGCGTGTCGGGAGAAGAAGGTTGGCGACGCGCGGTTTTGTTCGACACAACGGCCGCGCCGTCGTACCCGAAGTTCATCGAACTCTTGGAGCGCACCGTGCCCGATTGCGATTCCGAGGACTGCTCGCAGAATTGGCTTCATCTCCCAATCAAAGTTCCAGCCAAGTTCCTTAACACAGGCGACGAGACAGGCGACGAGACAGGCGACGAGACAGTTGGCGAGACAGGCGGCGAGACAGAGCTCTTCGAAGAGGAGATCTTGCGCAACGTTCTCGTGGAAGAAGCTGAGCGCGCAACATCGCCGACCGATGCGAAGTGGCAACTCGGCGCGTGGCTGATCGCCGACGCGCAACCGATCTTGACCGCACTGCGACCGCTCCTGCACGAGCAGCCGTTCGGGCTTCTTCCACGACAAGTCTGGCCCGAGCGCGAGGCGGATTTTTTCGACGTCGGAACATCTTCCTCAGCTGCCCTTCCTGTATCGATCGATCCATCTTCAGATCCATGGGCGGGCGCGATGGATTTCTGCCCTACGCCAAGCCGCGATTTCCTGCTGGAGATCGCGCGGATTTTGATACTCGACGCGCGGTATGCAGCGCACGAAGGCGACGGTCGACGTGCGGCCGCGAGCCTCATTGCTGCGATGGAGGCCGCCGATCGCGTGCTCGAGCCAGGCACGCTGTTCGTGCAGATGACTGCGGCGGGAATCCGTGCGCGCGTGTGGCAGCGTGTCGCAGAAGTGCTGCGCGCGAACCCAGAGTCGTTTGACGACGCCACACTTGAGGAACTTGCGCGCGTCGTTGTGTGGGCTGGTGATGGTCCGCTCGCGTTGGATACACGCGCGATTCGTGCGGAGATTGCTGATCAAATCCAGCGATCCTTCACCGATGATGGCAAGCGTGATGAAACGAGCGACGAAACGATTGACGAGACACGCGACGGATGGATGTTGACGGAGTTCATGCTCGTAGCGCTCGATACATCCATGATGGGGTTCGGTCCGCCGGTCGGTGTCTCTAAGCCGCAAGCGTTTCTGCTTGGCCCGCTTGTTGCCTGCTTCATGCCGTCGCGCGCGGATTTCACCAGGCGCGTCGATCGCGCACTTGACGAAATTGAAGAAGAATCAAAGAAGCCGCTTTGGGAACGCGCTGCAGCGGCGCCCATGCCGTCGTTGATCTTCGCGCCTGGCGACTATCTCGTCGAACAGATCACGCGTGTGTACGCAATGATCGCGAATCGCGAGTGGTTCGGTGCACCGCACCGCGAGGCCGCGCGCATCGCACTCGCCGCAGAACGCTTCCGTCGCGCTGAAGGGCGAGTGCCGACCACGCTCGACGAACTCGTTCCGAAGTACCTTCGCGAGATCCCACGCGATGTGAAGACGGGAACGCCGCTCACACGAATGGACGAAGTCTTTGATCAGGCAGGTCACGTCGCGCGTGAAGATGCACCCTGATCAATGAAGTTGTTGATCACGAGTTTCTAGATCACGAGTTCCTTGATCACGAGCGCTCTCGGATCACTGGAATTCTCGAGTATCAACTCAAGTGCTTTCGCCGGCGTGAGGATGCGGCCGACGATCGCGAGGTTCAGCGTTTGTGCGAAATCACTGTTGCAATCGTCGAGTATCGCGCGTCGCAACGAGCAGCACGATCGCAGCATCCTCACCTTCTGGCGGCAGTCCAGCGGCGAGCGGGCGCGGTGGATCGAAGGGCTGAAGCGGATTCTGTGGCGTGTTGTCGAGGTCGAAGCGAACCTCAATGATGCTGCCTTTCGAAAGCTCCGGCGGATTGCGAAAGACGAGCGGTGCTGTGAGATTCATGCGGAAATCCCTGTCTCGCGCGATCGGTGTTCGGCAGCCATCGGCGGCAACGACATCGACTGCAAACCCGCGAAGAAAGACTCCGCCCTTCGCAACGACGCCCACGAGATCAAGCTCTTGCGTGATCTCGATGTGCGCGACGCGATCCACGCGTTCGCCTGCCGCGACGGAAAGCGGCACAACGCGCGCCGCGAGTGCTTCCACCGTTCTCGTATCGCTCGACTGCGCGGTGAGTATTTCGACCGCGGGCTGTATGGCGACTTCGCGACCGATTGGCTCGACGGTGGTTTCGATGACGAGGTCGCCCGCAGGCAATTCGAAGGCAAATCCTGCAGGAAGCATGAACTCCGGCGCCGTTCGCGAGAGTGCACCGAGTGAGCCGCTTGGGACTTGGCCAACGTCGCCCATCGCTTCTGCGCCTGTTCCGTTCTCATCGAGGATGCGCGATATACGTGCGGGATCCGCAGCCAACGAAACGTAACGAATGGGTGATCGCGCAGGATTTTCAGCCGGAATCATGCGCCAGCCGCGAAGGCGGATCGGCACCTGGTGATCGAGCGGCGCGTAGAACGAGCGAATGCCCATACCGCCGCGCGCAGGAACACGCCACGTACCTCTCGCGATCACGCGACCCGCGGACGGCGAAGCGACTTTCGGCGTCGCGGATGCGGACGCGATTTCAGGGAATGCAGCCTTGACTGACGCTTCAGATTGCAGCGCGTTGAGAAGCGCCGTGCGCTCGTCTTCGGAGAGCGCTCCGCGTCCAGTGTGTGCGGAATCGATCAGCGCGAGCGTACTTTCCGCAGATGCAGGCGGCATGGAACGATCATCGACGAGCGCGCGCATGAGTGCGCGATGCCGAACGATCGCGGCGGTATTGTCGAATCGAATCGGCGCTGGGCCGTCGGAGTCGTGGCAGGAGAGACATCGAGTGACGAAAATGTCTGCGATGTCTGCCGCAGTTGGAGAAGGCAGTTCGTTCGGCGGTGGCGCTGCAGAACTCGTGGTTGAAAAACTCGTGACCGAAAAACTCGTGACCGAAAAACTC
>JBEIJG010000109.1:0-8597 GCA_040380385.1 Phycisphaeraceae bacterium
GTAAGTGCGCCGTCAATTCGTGCAATCTTCAGCAAGACACCTCAGGCGATGTTCGTCCAGGCGCTCGCGCAACTGGCCTTGCCGGAAGCGTCGCGGTCCCTGTACTCGCGCCAGACGGTCGAGTCCTTGGTGTCGTTGGCGTGGCAACGCGTGCCGAGCGCACGTTCACCGCCGATGAAGAGCGGACGGTCGCGCTGCACGGCGCCGCGTTCTTCGGCTGACCGCGCCGCCGTCATTCACGGCGCGAGCTTCGGAAGCAAGCGCAACTCGGGCGTCTTCTTGCCCTCGTAGACGAGCTCGAACGGCAGCGCGACGAAGCGCACGGGTCCTTGCGCCGTCGGCACCGCAAGATCCGGGTCAGGCGTGTACCTCACGATGACGGTGGGTTCATCTCCGAGGTCAGGAGGCACGAAGAACGCGGGCGAGCCTTCGCGCAGCATGCTGCCGACGACGACATGTGCTGGTGCGATCAGCGCGCCGTCCGAGCGCGCTTCGAGAGTACCGCACAGAGGGACCGCTCGGGACAGCGCAACCGCCGCGGCATCTGCTGCCGCAATCGTGAGCCCCGAGCCCTGAAAGGCCTGCGCATCCTCGCCGATCCGCATCGGAATGAGCATCGTGACGAGTTTCCGCAGCCGTTCCTCGACCGTATCGTCCGCGGCAGCGCGTTCGACGGTTGGAGCGTCGTCGAACTGCTCGGGCTTTTCGCCGCTCGCGCCTTCCGTCGACCCGACGCTCTCCAGCGGGACTTTCGCCGTTGCTTCAAGCGGCTCGAGCTTCACATCGCCGGGAGGTAGTGCGGTCCACTCCACCTTCGGTGGCAGGATCGAACTCGGGAACTTCAGGCGAAACTCGGCCCACAGAAAGTCGTCGCCCAGCATTCGGGCGTTGTCTTCGTCGAGCATCGCAATCCGCGCGAGGTCGGGGCGAAGCACGATCTCGAACGGCCGGGTTGCGTCAACCGCCTTCGGCAGCGAGCCGCCCGAGACGGAGCGACTTCGCGCACCGCCCGTGAGACTTCCCATGCGTCGGGTCAAGCCGTCCTGGAGAACGCACACATCGAAGGAGTAGTTCGCGGTTGGGTTTCCGGAACCTCGGCCGTTGCGCGCGAAGACGTCAAGCTTGAGCTGCATCAACTCACCGGCGCGTCCGCCGAAGGTCGCATTGCCACAGGAGAGGGCGACCGCATCGAGCACGGCGTTATCCGTCACGAGCACGGGCTTGAATGCCCGCGGCGCCTGTACCTCGAGCGACGTCTCCATCGTGTGCGGCATCGCACCGACGATGTCGTGCGCGTCGTCGAGCGTGACGACCGCAATCATCCGAAGCGCCTCGGGTGGAACGTAGATTCCGGTCAGCACGAGTCGACCCTTGCCGGCCGGCGCATCGACGAGCAGCCGCGTGCGTGACTCGAACTCGTCATCTCCGAACTCATCCGGCGGTGTCAGGCGCCGGAACTCGGTGGCGGCGGCACCAGCGACGGCGGGCGTGTACTCCGCCCGCTCGAGTAGAAATCGTCCGCTGTCGTTGAGCACCGCGCTCCGTCCGGCACTCTCCATCCCGTCGAGAATCGTCGAGAACTCAAGTTCAAGTGCGCGTTGACTCGATGCGACCGCGTTCGTTGGAAGTGACGGCAACAGGACTCGCCGCCCTTCCTCCGACGCCTTCAGCCGATCGCGGATCGCCGAGCGCAAGCCCGACGTCGCGCCTCCGCCGCTGCGCTGGGCAAGCAGCGCGAGCTGGAGGAGGCGGCGATCCGTGCCTTGATTCACGAGAAGCTGGTCGACCACAAGCCCCGCCAGCCGGGTGCATTCGTCGCGGTCGAGCGCAGAAGCAACCACCTGGAGCTTCGGCAGCCGCGCTCCAACTGGTCCACGCTTCGACTCGTCGTGCTGCGCGATCGCCGCGACGAAGCCATCGAGCAGCTCGCCCGATGGAATCGTTCGCGAGCGTCCGCCGAGGCCGCTTCGTGCGTCGAGCGACTTGAGCGCGAGGTCGTCGCCCGAAACGCCGGCGAGCACGCATTCGATCAGTCGGTCGAGCGGCATCGACGCGATCAGACGCGCGCGCATCGCGTCGATCCGCTCGGGCTGCAGGTACCACACGAGGAACCCCGCCACCAGCCCGAGCATCGCGCCGAAGCCGAGGAGCACCGGTCGCACGCGTGCGCGCCCCGTCCGCACGGCGCCGGCGCGCGACAGATCGGCGCCGCACTCCGGGCAGGAGGCGGTGTCCGCAGTCACGCCGCGCAGGTCGTGTCCGCACTTCCGGCATGTCGGCGTCCACCCGCGACGGCCGCCCCAGATCGCCTGCGCGATGATCGTGCCGGCGACGAAGGCGAGCACCGTGCCGCTGTAGCCGAGCGCGGACCAGAACGAATCGGGAATGACGAGGTAGTTCATCGCGGCTTCTCCGTTGAGCGTACCTCGATCGTCTCACTTCGATCGGTCGACGCCCGCATCCGGCGCGCCGTTCGCCGCCGGCGCCGCCTCGAGCCAGACAAGTTCGAACACGTGCCGCGCTTCGCTGGAATTCGAGTCGGGAGCCGACCCGCGGATCGCGGTGGCGGTTGCCGCATCGCCGTCCCGCGAGGGCAACTCCCGGAGTTCGAACGGAAGCGCGACGAACGCGAACGGCCCGCTCCCGTCGCTTGCCCCGATGCGCGCATCGGGGAGGTAGCGAAGGACGAGCGGCGACGCTGTCCACGGTGCCGACCGCGCCACATCCATCCTCGACTCCGGACCACCGGCCATCGACTCGATGACCGCGAGCGGCGTCCACTCGTCGACGGGTCCGGCCACGCGCAACCTCTCCGCGATCAACTGCCCGTCGCGTCGCACCTCGACCCATCCGGACAGCACGAGATCCTTCGGCCAGTCGCACGCGAGCGGCGGGGGAGTCTGCTCGTCGTTCGTGCCCGCCGCCGGCAGCGCGGCGATATCACGCGCGCGCCTCGAGGAGCGGAGCACGATCTGCCCGTCGGAGCGGCGGCGTGGTTCGAGGATCCGCAGCGCGCGCGCCCAGCGCTCGACCGCAGATCGAGCTTCCGCATCGGTACGCGGCGTGCCGATCGACGCAGCGAGTGGCTTTGCAGTGGTCTCGACCTGCGCCGCCGCGTCCATGTCCGTGAAGCGGAGCGTGTAGTCGGCCCACGCTGCATCTCCGCGGATCATCGAAGAGCGCTGCGCGTCACCTCCATTGAACGCACCCTTCCACATCGTGGTAGGTGTCACCAACAACTCAAACGGCTGTCTCGGATCGATGGTCTTTGGATCGACGCTGATCTCGGTCTTCGCGAGGGAGTCGCCGTCCATGTGGACGGCACTCAGGCTCATCGTGCGTCCACGTTGCCGCAGCTCGAACAGCATCGAGAGGAAGGCATCGGTCTCGGTTTGAGGCCGGAGCGAGCTCACGAGAAACTGCGGTGCAACCTTCGTGAGCGCCTCTTCATCGAGCACGATGCTCCCCTCGTCGTTCCTCATGAATCGGGCGTATTCGAGCAGTTTCGCGACGGTTCCGACCTTCGTCGCGTCGTTGCTGAACGGCATCGGGACGATTTTGGGCTCGACGACTTCGACTTCCAACGCAAGATCGAGTGCTCTCGCGCCCTCCGTCATCAACGCCGCAGCGACATTGAAATCACCGCGCGGCATTCCCGTCTCGATTCCTCTCGCCCTCCCCGCCGCGATTCTCGGGACATTCGCATTGCGCACCAGCGCGCCTTCGAAGGAGAGGCGGTACTTTCCGGGCGGGACATCGGCGAGAAACGAGACAGACAGGGGCGATGGGCGCTTGTTGCGATTCTCAGGCAGCCACGCGACTGGCACAACGACCGCGGCTCCGCCACCGATTGGCTCGAGACGCACTTGTTCGACGATGAGCGCGAGTTCTCCCTCGCGCCTGGCTTCGTCGCCCGATCGGGGATCCCCCATCAGGCTGCTGAGTGAGACAGTGCCAAGCGACCAGGCTTCCGTGCCCGGGGATTCTGGCCTCCAGTCGAGTAGCGCTCGTCCCTCAGGGGTCGCCACGAGGAGGGCCTTCATCCGATCCCTCGACTGCTCGCGCCGGACCTCATCCTTGGCAAGACTCGCGATCCTGAGCAAGCGTCGCTTCTGCCCGTTGCTTCCGAGCAACTCCTCGACCGCAAGGCGCTCGAGCCGCTGCAGTTCGAGATCGTCGATCGCCTCCGCCACGAATCTCGCCTTGTCCGCTCGACTCAGGAGATTGAGCGGATCGGCGACGTTGGCGTCTGCCTCATGCCGATCGGACGCTTCCATGAGCGCATCGAGCAGCGGATCGAGCAGTGCGTCGGGTGGAATCGTCCTTGGCGTACCGGATGCAGTGGATCCCGCGCGGGCCCGAAGCACTTCGCGCGCGAACGGTGCCGAATCACCATCTGCGAAGAGGGCATCGAGATTCGCGCGCGTCGACGACATCTCGGCAAGCGCCGAGCGCAACGCCGTTCTCCCCTTCGCGTCGAGTTTCCACGCGGCGAGGCCTGCGCATGCCAACAGCACGATGCCGAGCACGACCAGTTTCCAGCGCACCCGCCGCTGCGCCACGACCACGGCATCGGGCGTGGAAAGATCCGCACCGCATTCCGGACAGGTTCCCGCTGGCGACATGGTCGAGCGGAGGTCGTACGAACAGCGCGCACACTGGGGACGTGCCTTCAGTCCGACGTCGTGGAATCCGCGTGCTCCGAAGAGGCCGACGACGAGCGCAATCACGCCCGCGATGATCAGCACCGTCCCCGCAAACGCGAGCGCGTCGAAGACAAAAGTAGGGATCATCACCGGGCTCATCGACGCGCGCCTCCGTCATGGTCCATCGTCATGGTCCATCGTCTTGGTCCATCGTCTTGGTCCATCGTCATGGTGTTGCGGCGTTGCGGATGCGGATCACCGCGTGCGCCACCGGATCGCCGTCCGAGTAGTTGAATCCATCCAGTTCAGCAACCACCTCGCCGAACCGCGTGAAGTCTCCGGCATCGGTGCGGGGGATCAAGAGATATCCGCCGGGATTCGCGACGCACCACGCCTCGATCGCGGGGCGCGTGGTGTCGTTCACCCGATCACCGAGTCGATCGAGCCGATCGCGCGTCGTCCAGAGCAGCGAATCCTCTTGATATCCGATGCCGCCAATGCGCGGGAAGTCCCGATCGCGCGGCGTCTTGCCGGAATCCTCGACCACGATGCCGACGATGCGCGGTGTGTTGAAGACCCAGCGGAAGCTCGGAATCCAAGCACCAAAAATCGCAACTTCCGCAAGCACCGTCGCAGGAATCGCAAGCGTCATCGCGCGGGCAAAGCGATCTCGTATCGCAGCGCGCCACGCAAGCATGATGAGCACGACTGCGCCGAGCGTCGCACACGACGCGAGCACAACACGTACAACGCTGTCCGCATGGAACGCTGGCCACGCGCCTTCCACCGACGCGACCCATCCGCGCGAAGCGAGGAAAATCGCGATGGCTGGGCCACCAAGCGCGAGGCAGGTACCGACCACCATCCACGCACCAAAGCCAAAGCGATCGAGTCCATCGAGCTTCTTCGGCATCGCGCGAAGCCCTCCGAGCACGCAACGCGCGGTGAAGAGCGCGAGTGCTGGATAGATCGGCAGAATGTAGTGCGGAAACTTCGTCACGACGATCTCAAAAGCGAGCCATGTCGGAACGGCCCAGCCGAGTAGGAAGATCTCCGCATCGCGGCCGCGCGCAGAGAAGAGCCGAGTACGAAAACGCCCGAAAAAACCTGCGTTTGCTTCGGTCTTCGCTGCGAACGCGCGAAGAAAGAGGCGACCGAAAGCGAGCGCCGTCAACAGCGAACCCGGGAAGAAGAACGCGACAAGCGTGATGAGGTAATAGCCTGGTGGCGCGCCGTGACCTTCTGCACCCTCTTTCGCACGATTGAGCACTTCGTCGCGGAACGCCTGCCTGAGTGTCTCCCAGCCAACTTCGCGCGCGGCGAGCACAACCCACGGCACGGCGATGCAGGCAAGGACTGCGATTCCGGTGAACGGCCGTAAACGCCATAAGAAGCGCCAATCGCGACGCGCGGCTGCGCAAACAAACGCGCACGATCCGACGACGAACGGCGTGATCGGTCCTTTCGCGAGCATCCCGAGGGCGACAAAGAACCACAACGCGATCGTCGGCGCCAACGGCAGTCCGCCGCGCGCCTCGGGGGCGACGCGATGTGACTTCCAGCAGATCCACAGCGCACACATCGCGAGCGTCGTCGCGAAGAGCAGCACTTCATCGGCGCGCGCCATGTGCGCGTCGGTCACAAGCACCGGGCATATCACGAGCGTCGCGGCTGCGAGAAGCCCAACGTTTCCACCAAACATGCGTCGTCCGAGCCAGAGCGTCGCGAGGCCCGCGAGCCACGCGGCGATGGCACTCGGCAAGCGATACATCCAAATGGCGTCTTGCCTCGGGTCGCCGCCCGTCGCGGCAAGCACGATCGGTGCTTGCGCCCAATAGATCAGCGGCGGCTTCTTCAGTCGAATCTTGTTGCCGACGCGCGGCACGATCCACCCGCCGAGCGATTCCGCCTCCGCCATCTGTCGCGACGCCTGCGCGAAACGTGGCTCATCGCGATCGGTCACGGGCACGGCCGCGATGCCGACGAGATAGACGGCCGCTGCCAAGAGCGTGACCACGAGCGCCGAGACGAGCCACGAATCCTGACGGCGGAACCCGCTCTGCGCGGTGAGTTGTCGGACAAAACCGGCCATGCGCCGATGGTACCTTTCCCTCCCATGTTTGACGCGATTGACGCTTTTCTCGGCATGCCGACGCCGCTCATCGTCCTGTCTGTACTTCTCTTTTGGGCGCTCATCGCGTATTCGATACACAGATTCGTCGTACCCGCGCTCTGTGGTTCCGATGGTCGCAAACTTGGCAAGTTTGAAGCCGAAGTGACATCGCAGATCGCGCTCGCCTTTGGTTTATTGATTTCGTTCAACGCCGTGTGGCTCTGGGATCGCGCAGATCGCGTTCGCGGAGCGATCTTCGATGAAGCCGCAGCGCTCTCGCGGATTGTGGACGACGCTGAAGACCTTGCATCGACAAAGAGGCCCGACCTCACCGCGCGTCGCGACGCGATCTGTCACGGTATCAAGACCTACGTCGATCATCTCATCGAGAGAGAATGGCCGACGCTCGCCGATAGTTCGACCGATCGCTCGCGGCCAGAGTCACTCACCGAACTCCGCGCCATTCTGCGTGCGTCAGGAGATGACGGGATGCGTGAAGCGCTCGCGGATGCTGAAGCTGCGCGCGATATTCGCATCCGCGATGGCCTTGAGCACATGCCACCATCACGCTGGGGAGTCGTGTTTCTACTTGCGGTTTTGCTCCTGATTTCGATTGGCGCATTGCACGGCGAAGCGCCGCGCGGACGCAAGCTTGCGCTCACGCTCGTTGGACTCGCGGTCGCATTCTGTTTCGCAGTCCTCTTTGTCAGCGCGCGTCCGTTCGTTGGTTCATACGCACTTCAGCCTGATGAACTGCGCAAGATCGCATTCCGTGCTGGTGCTGAGCATTGACGAAGCCCTCGCGAACTCGCTCGACGTCAACGTCTGTGTGAGAGGGCAACTCACGCAACCGTCGCGTCACGCGCGTCGCGGCGCGTGTTCGCGTCGGTTGCGCTCTGCTCCACCTTGGTAAACGTGAAACTCTTGCCCTGGTAATCGACGCGCACGCTGTCGCCATCGCCGATCTCGCCGCCGAGGATCTTCCCTGCAAGCGCGTTCTCAATGCGATGCTGAATGACGCGCTTCAAGGGGCGTGCACCAAACTGCGGGTCGTAGCCTTCGCTCGCGAGCGCAGCCGTGGCAGCCGCCGTCACGCCAAGTGTGATACCGCGCGCAGCCAAGCGCTTGCGGAGATTCCCCAGTTGAATCTCGACGATCCCACCGAGTTGATCACGACCAAGCGCGCGGAAAATCACCGTTTCATCGATGCGGTTGAGGAGTTCTGGGCGCATGTGCTTTTTCAGCATGCCCTTCACATGTGCTTCGATGACGCTTTCATCCTCGTGTCGATCGGTCATCTCAAGAATGGCGTGTGAGCCGATGTTCGAGGTCATGACGACGATCGTGTTTGCGAAGTCGACAGTACGACCTTGCCCGTCGGTGAGGCGTCCATCATCGAGTACCTGCAACAGCACATTCGATACATCGGGGTGCGCTTTCTCCATCTCGTCGAAGAGCACCACGCAGTAGGGGCGTCGACGCACCGCTTCCGTGAGTTGCCCGCCCTCGTCGTGGCCGACATAACCCGGCGGCGAACCAATGAGTCGCGAAACCGCGTGTTGCTCCATGTATTCGCTCATGTCGATGCGCACGATCGCTTCTTCGGTGTCGAAGAGATACCCAGCGAGCGCCTTGCAGAGTTCGGTCTTACCAACGCCTGTTGGGCCGAGGAAGAGGAACGAGCCGATGGGCCGATGCGCCTCGCCAAGACCTGCGCGGCTGCGACGAACCGCTTCGCTCACTGCAGTCACCGCTTCGCGTTGTCCGACCACACGCTTTGCAAGTTCGTCTTCCATGTGGAGCAACTTCTCACGCTCACTCTCGACGAGTTTTGACAC
>JBEIJG010000110.1:0-8522 GCA_040380385.1 Phycisphaeraceae bacterium
CCGGGCAGAACCGGCACCCACTCCGCCATCTCGCGCAATACGAACGAGCCCCCCTGCAACTCCATCCGCCACATCCGCTTCAGCGAGTTCGGTGCAGCGACCAAGCCTCTTGCGACCGGAAATTGGGCGATCGAGCCCGCAAGTTCAGGCTCAAGTAGGTCAGTCTCAAGCAGGTCAGGCTCAAGCAGCTCAGGCCCAAGTTTCGCCCGACACCCAGCTACGACAGGCTGAGGCGCTGAAAACTCCTCACCAACCACACGATTCAAGTTCGCAACCGGACACAACCCAACAACCCCCTGCCTCTCGCCGCGACGCGGTTGTTCGACGGCCGACGATCCTCGGTGACGCGCGATTCCTACGAGAAGGTTCGGGGAAAGATCCGGAGGATCCGTCGGAATCTGCTGCGCAATGAAAGCGCTTTCGACGAATCGACCTTCTCTCGTCCGATACAGTCCCACCCGCGCTCCGCGCGCTTTGAACGAAACGAACATGCACAGTCCCAACCCACAACCATCACGTCCTTCGCAGCATCAGCCCGTCGCAAGCACTCCGCCGACGCGGCGCGGTCCGGGCGGAACGGGCGGCCCATCAGGCCATGGCCATGGATCGGGAGGAGGATCGGGAGGAGGATCGGGAGGTGGCGCGGGCGGCAGCCGCAACGACGGCGGCGACTTCGGTGGTCATGGCGGCGGAAATGATGGCGGCTTCCGCGGCAAGAAGAGCACCACGTGCTCCTTCTGCGGCAAGACCTCGCGCGAAGTCGGCGCGATGGTCGAGGGCCCCGGCGACGTCTACATCTGCTCCAACTGCACCGATCTCTGCCAGAACATCTTTAAGCAAGAGAAGCGCCGCGTTGCTGCGGCACGCCCGCTCTTTGCGACGATTCCTTCGCCGCGTCAGGTGAAGGAGTTCCTCGACCAATACGTGATCGGCCAAGACGCTGCCAAGCGCGCGCTCGCCGTCGCGGTGCACAATCACTACAAGCGCCTCACGGTCGTGGAGGGCGACGACAACTCGATCGAACTCGACAAGTCGAACGTGATGCTGATCGGCCCAACCGGTACCGGCAAGACGTTGCTTGCGAAAACGCTCGCGCGCATTCTGAATGTTCCGTTCGCGATCGGTGATGCGACCACGCTCACCGAAGCGGGCTATGTCGGCGAAGACGTTGAGAACCTCTTGCTCAAACTGCTGCAGGCCGCGGATTACGACCTCGAGAACGCGCAGCGCGGCATCATTTACATCGACGAAATCGACAAGATCGGCAAGACCTCGCAGAACGTGTCGATTACGCGCGATGTTTCGGGCGAAGGCGTGCAGCAGTCGCTGCTCAAGATGCTCGAGGGCACCGTTGCGAACGTTCCCCCACAAGGTGGCCGCAAGCACCCCGAGCAACAGTACATCCAGCTCGACACGACAAACATCCTTTTCATCTGCGGTGGATCGTTCGTTGGGCTCGACGACATCATTCGCAAGCGCATCGGCAAGCGTCGCATCGGGTTCGGCTCGGATATTCACGAGAACAAGCCGAAGGAAGAGAACCTCCGATCCGTGCTCGCGCAGGTCCTTCCCGAAGACGTGCTTGAGTTCGGCATGATTCCCGAACTCGTTGGCCGCCTTCCGATCATCACACCGCTCATGCCGCTCGATCGCGCCGCGATGATTTCGATTCTGACTGAACCGAAGAACGCGATCGTCCGCCAGTATCAGTACCTCTTCTCGATCGAAGGCGCACGGCTTGAGTTCACGACCGACGGTCTCGAACTCATCGCAGATCGCGCACTCGCTCGGGACACGGGTGCCCGCGCGCTGCGCGCCGTGATCGACGAGATCATGGTGCCCCACATGTACCACTTGCCAGACCTCGAGAACCACGACGCGGTCTACACGATGGATGCCGCGGCGATCGAGCGGAAGACACCGCTTGCCCAGTTGCTCCGGCGTGTGAGTAAGGAATCGGCGTAACGATGACTGGTCGGGTGGAGCCGCAAGACGCGTCAGACGCGCGAGCGAACGTGCATTCGCTCGGCGCTGTGCCGTCGGGGTTGCGAAGGAATTGCGGCGACGCCGCGCTGTACGAGCGCCTCGCGTCTTCTGCCGCACAGTTTCGCGGGAGAGCCCCCGCCGATTGTCTGCAGCCGCTCACCGATCTCCTCTGGGAGGCGCTTGCGCCGCGAGGCGTGAGTTGGATCGGTTTCTATCTGATCGACCCTGAGACTCCGCTGGACCGCGCGCGGCGCGAGGGAGCGATGCTCCTCGTCGCCCGCCGAGACAAACCAGCGTGCTCGCCGATCGGACTTCACGGGGTTTGCGGACAGGGCTTCTTGGAAGAGTCCGCGCGGCTCGTCGAGGACGTTGGGCTGCTCGGGCCGAGTTACATCGCATGCGATCCGCGCGACCGATCCGAACTCGTTTTGCCGATTTATCGGGCAGGCGAATGCTGGGGCGTGCTCGACGCGGACAGCCACGAAGTCGCCTGCTTCGGGAACGAAGACGTCGATGGGATGTCGCGCGTCCTTGTCGCCGCGGGACTTCTCGACCGAACACCACCACTTCGCGCTGATCGCTTGCAGAACGGCGCGGTTTCGCTATAGTGCGGGACTCGCCCGAGGTCGGGCGTCTGAATTGAGAAACTCCTATGCCACGCGTTTGCCATTTCTCCGGTGCGTCCACCTCCTCTGGTTGGGTTTGCAAGTATCGCGGTAAGGCGAAGTACCTTGGCGGCGTCGGTATCAAGACCACGTCGCGCAAGCGCCGTACTTTCAAGCCGAATCTGCAGGATGTGACCATCGTCGAAGACGGCTCACCGAAGCGCGTCAAGGCGTCGACCCGCGCGATCCGTCAGGGCCTCGTCGTCAAGCCGATCAAGCGCAAGTATGCGTACACGCGTCGCATCAAGAACGGCGAAGCGGTCTGATCGCGCTGCTTCGCGAAGGCGAGTGAGCTGCGAGAGCAGTTCGGCTTCGTGATGGCTCAGCTTCGGCGACCGAACCTTCGCGGCCAGACGGTCTGTGCGATGGTCGGGGACGGCCCAGACGCTAGGCCCGCGAGAAGACTCTGAAATCCTCTAAACTCATCGACACCCCGGTTGCTTTGCAATCGGGGTGTTGCTTTGGGGGCACCATTCGTCGGTACGGCACCATGGCGGGTTATCGCGCGAGATTTCTCTTGGGGTGTCGCTTGGGGTGTCGCTTGGGGTGTCGCTTGGGGTGTCGCTTGGAGCCGATTTCACCGCGTCATCCGTCGGCTGATCTGTGGCGCGACGCGCGGAAGCCTTCGCAGGGAGAAATTCGGGCGACCTTCAAATCGAACTCGCACGCGAGCAGTTCGGGCGACAGTTCGACTTTTTGATCGAGCGTTCGTGCATTTCGTGAGCGGCTCTGCTCGCGAGTTTCGCATGCTCCGCTGCCTTCGCAGGATGGCTGCGCCGTTGGAGCAGTTCTCGGCGCGACGCTTCAACTTCGCGCTGACTGCGCTTGACGCCGCAGGCTCTGAGTGAGATCACCGCGCCACGCAAAATCAACGGCTTTCCCTGCGAAATGCAAATGTTTGGTTGGCCTCAACACGACTTCGGGGTATTGTCCGCCTCGGCAGACACCTGGTCCTTCGCGCCGCATTGTCGGGCAGGACAATCTCCGATCTGCCAACCATCCCATCACCACGTAGTCCGAGTTTCTTGCAGTTTTGCGTCTCTCGGGTGGTTCGAACGGTCGCGGCGCCCGCGACCCGCGTTGTTTGCTCTGCATCGAAGCTGGTGTTCCCTTCTCCGATTCAGAAATCTGTTTGACGACGTCCCGCGCCGCAGTGGTGTCGCCCGCGTTTGTTGTTCAGCGGTTCGGCGTTCCGTCACGACGGAGTGCCATTGCCGCATTGCAAGTCAGTCCCGAGTTCGTTTCAAGTCGTTCGTTTCAAGTCGCTCGTTTCAAGTCTCTCGTTTCACGCGATCGGTATTGAGGCCTGAAATCGTTTCGATCACGCGCAAAGGAAGTTCATCCCGCCAGAAAGCAGCCGCGCACTCCGAGCGGCTGATCGAAGAGTTCACACAAGTTTCGGCCCACGCAAACTCAACCATCCCTCGTGCAATCTTCCAGCTCCATTTCTGATCGCGACCGTGTCCTCGCCGCGACCGACATCCTGTCGGTCATTGGCGAGGCTGTGGCGTTGCGACCGAAGGGACGCGAGCACGTTGGCCTTTGCCCCTTCCACGACGACCGCTCGCCGTCGATGGCGGTTGTCACACATAAGTCGGGTATGGGTGGCGCAGGCTTTTACAAGTGCTTTGCGTGCGGCGCAGCTGGCAACGCAATCGACTTCGTCATCAACTACCACCGCATGGAGTTCCCGGAGGCGCTTCGATTTCTCGCGGCGCGCGCGGGGATTGAATTGACGCCGTACGTTCCGCAAGGACGTCCTCGGAACGACGGCGAGCCAACGCGTGATGACATCCTTCGCGCGAATGCGTTGGCGGAGAAGTTCTTCCGACGGGTCTTCGCCGATGCCGATGCGGGCGCTCGGGCTCGCGCCGAAGCAGCGCGCCGCGGCTACGACGAAGTCACCATCGAAGCGTTCGGTCTCGGTGCTGCTCCAGCGAAGTTCGACGCGCTTGCCGACGGCGTCCGACGCGCGATCAAAAACGCGGGATCGGACTACCCATCGTTCGATGCATTCGTCCAAGCGGGCGTCATTCGTCCTGCGCGATCAGGCGGCGGGTTTGTCGATCTTCTCCGCGATCGTCTCGTCTTCCCAATTTGCGACGACCTCGGACGCCCGATCGCCTTCGGTGGGCGCAAACTCGATCCTGAGCAAGAGCCGAAGTATCTCAACAGCCCCGAGTCGCCCGTCTTCCACAAGTCGAAGGCGCTCTACGGAATCCATCGTGCGAAGCGGAAAATCGTCGAAGCAAAGACGGCGATCATCACCGAGGGTTACACCGATGTGATCGCCTGCCATCGTGCGGGATTCACCAATACGGTTGCGACACTTGGAACCGCACTCACCCGCGAGCACGCGCGCATGCTCCGCCGATTGTGCGACTCGGTCGTACTCCTCTTCGATGGCGATGAAGCGGGCCAGAAGGCTGCCGACCGCGCGCTTGAAGTCTTCTTCAGCGAGTCGATCGACATCAAGATCTGCGTGCTCCCCGACAATCTCGACCCAGACGATCTCCTTCGCCAAGAAGGCGGCAGCGAGCGATTCCGCCAGGCACTCGATCGATCGTCGGATGCACTCACGTTCATGGCTTCACGCATTCGACGCCAACTCGAAGGGCGCGGGCTCTCGGGCCGTCAACAAATGATCGAGCAGACGACCGCAAAGTTCGTCGACCTCGGCTTGAACGCCATGGGCGGACTTCGTCGGCAACTTGTCATGCAAATGATGGCCGACCTCTTTGGCCTCGGTGTTGCCGATCTCGATCGACTCGCGCGCTCGCTGAAGCCGCGGCCGACAGCTTCGGCCGCGAGTGTGGCGGATGCGCGGTCGAGCGATGAAGGGCCGAGCGGTTTTGGCAGCAACTCGACGATCATCGAGATTTCTGAGGTTTCTCCGGCGCTTCGGTCCGTGTTCCCAGGGAGCGCCGCTCGACTGCGCGCTCGGCTCCATGCGGAGCGCCGATTGCTTGGCGTCCTCTGCTGCGATCCAGCGCTTGCCTCCGTTGCGGTTCCGGTTTCAGACGCCGGCCACCTCCCACTCAGCGAAGCGATCGCGCCTGAGGAGTTCGCGGACGCTGGACACGCGGCAATCTTTGCCGCGATTCGCAACGCCGCAGAAGATGCGCGTGTACTGAACTTTGATGGCTTGATCGGCGAACTTGCCGATGGAGACTCCAAGCGCCTAGCATCGGATCTTTACCTGTTCGGAACGGAAGTCCTTCGCGCAGCGACCACAACCGCGGTTGCTGGCGGGGCCCGAACAGCCGCGGACGAGCTCGTCGTGAGTTGGTGCGACCTCGAAAACCTCGAGCGTCGAGAACGCTTCAGGAACGGGATCAGCCAGAACAACTCGAGCCAGAGCAATTCAGGTCACAGCAACTTGAGGCCGAACAGCCTCAAGCGAAGTGAGAACAGTCAGAGCGAAGGTATCCACGCTGGGAGTTCGCACCCAGCCGAGCGCCGCGAGCACACCGTCGATGGGAATTCACCATCTGAAGACCTCGATTCACTTCGAGGCGACGGAGCACACCGCACACTCGATCCAGAAACTGCCGCCGCACGGCTCGCGCAATTGCGCGAGCGGGGCCATGACGCGACGGCAGCAAGCACATTTTTCCAGCGCCGCTCGACCCCGGCGAAGGATTCAGGACGGAGTAGCACACCGTGAGCATGACACTAGACACCCTTGAAATCGCCTCGCCCGTCCTTCGGGAGCTCGTCGAGCACGGCATTCGCCGTCGCTGGATTAGTTACGAGGAGTTGAATACCTGCCTTCCCGACGAGTTCGTTGATCCTGAGAAGATCGACGAGTTGCTCGTCTTCATGGGCGAACACGCGATCGAGATGGTCGACGAAGTCGAGATTCGTCGCAACAACTACATCTGCTTCGACGCACCGCTTCAGACGAACCTCAAGTTCCAACGCGACGACCCGAAGAAGGGCGCACGCGCCGACGGCGTCGCACACGCTGGACCTGCGCAGCCCTCCGCTGCCGCGCTTGCCGCTGCTGAGCTTGAGATCAAGAAGAACAAGCGCAAGAAGAAGGCTGCCGAAGGCGAAGCCCGCGGTGAAGAAGATGGTCCGGATCCAGACGACTTCGACGTCGAGGAGGACATCCTCGACGACACCGAGATGCAAGCGGCCGTCGAGAAGGCGCTCGCTGAGCAAGGTTCGAAGAGGATCGACGACCCGATCCGCATGTACCTCACGCAGATGGGCACGATTCCCCTGCTCACGCGCGAGGAAGAGATTCGCTTGGCGAAGAAGATCGAGACGACCCGCATGATCTTCCGTCGCAAGGTGCTCGAGAGCGATTATGCCGCGGGCGAAGCGGTGAAGATCCTCAAGGACGTGCACGCACAGAAGCTGCCGTTCGACCGCACGATGCGCATCTCGACTGCCGAGCCGCATGCGAAGCAGAAGATCGAGCAACGCATTCCTGCGAACCTCCCGACGATCGAGCGCCTCTTGAAGAGCAATCTTCAGTCGTGGGAACAACTCGAAGCGGGCGGAGTGAGTGCGTCGCAGCGCGCAACGCTTCAACGCGAGATCACGCTTCGCCGTCGCCGTACCGGCACGCTCCTCGAAGAGTGCTGCCTGCGTACGGGTCGCATCATTCCGCTCTATCGCAAGTTGCTCGGCATCGTTTCGAAGATGCGAGAGATGCAGCGCAACCTTGTGAAGGCCGAGAAGAATCCAGATCGGTACGACCCTGAAGACGTGTACGTCATGCAGGAAGAGTTTGACGGTTTGCGCAATCTCGTGCTCGAGCCGATGGACGAGTTTGAGCGTCGCATGCGCGACATCCAACGCGTCTTCGGTGAGTACGAACAAGCGAAGCGCGACCTTTCGGGCGGAAACCTCCGTCTCGTCGTCTCGATCGCCAAGAAGTACCGCAACCGTGGCCTCCCCTTCCTCGACATCATTCAGGAAGGCAACACGGGCTTGATGCGCGCGGTCGACAAGTACGAGTACAAGCGTGGATACAAGTTCTCGACGTATGCGACGTGGTGGATCCGTCAGGCCATCACCCGCGCGATCGCCGACCACGCGCGCACGATTCGCGTTCCGGTCCACATGATCGAAACGATGTCGAAACTGCGCAACATCCAGAAGGCGTTGCTGCAAGAACTCGGCCGCGAGCCGACGATCGAAGAAATCGCCATCAAGGCGAAGATGCCGATCGAAGAAACACGCCGCGTGATGAAGATTTCGCGTCATCCGATTTCGCTCGATCGTCCGGTCGGCGAAAGCGAAGATTCGCATTTCGGCGACTTCATCGAAGACGAGCGTCAGGCAAGCCCGTCTGACTCCGCGACGAGCGACATGCTGCGTCAACGGATCAACGACGTGCTCAAGACGCTCACCTATCGCGAGCGCGAGATTCTCAAGCTCCGCTACGGCATCGGTGACGGTTACACCTACACGCTCGAAGAAGTCGGCCGCATCTTCAAGGTCACGCGCGAACGCGTGCGCCAAGTGGAGTCGAAGGCGATTCGGAAGCTTCAGCATCCGGTGCGTCGCCAACGTCTCGCGAGCGTCCTCCCAGGCCACATGGCTGATCTGGAAGGCGAGCCCGACGCGATGAGCGATGTTGCAGATGAATGACCAGTAAGCGACCAGAACGTTTTCTCCGCCGAGACACACGTCCCCGCGGGGAGCGCCAACCCAAGTTCAATGAAGTCGCGCGACGCAGATTCTGTGACGCGCGACTTCTTTTTTGTGGCTCCGAACAACGGGGCACCTTCTGCGAACTTGTTCGTTCATACGGCTTTATTGCGCACACAACAGGAACCTTCGCCAACGCAACATCATGCTGAAAAGGCTGCGCCAAGAATCAGTTCAGCACGCGGAAAGCGGAACATGGCAGCC
>JBEIJG010000111.1:0-8520 GCA_040380385.1 Phycisphaeraceae bacterium
CACCGATCGAACTTCCACGACCACGAACTGCGTGGGTTCGCTCGCTCGTCGATCGACCACTTCGTATGGTCGAGCATCTTTTTGGGCTTGATGAGATCGATCGGATGACGCGAGAGGTGGAGTTCGGCGATGCGAGCGTTCCGTATATGCGTCGAGTGCTCGCCGCCACGCGAACTGAGCCGCGCGCGGATCCGACGGAAGTCGCCCGTGTGCCCGCG
Source organism: Phycisphaeraceae bacterium (assembly GCA_040380385.1). Taxonomy (GTDB): domain Bacteria; phylum Planctomycetota; class Phycisphaerae; order Phycisphaerales; family SM1A02; genus QWPT01. Next base: position 219 of record JBEIJG010000111.1, read on the forward strand.
AAGGGTTCCACGCTTGTGGTGTGTAACCATCCACTCGGGGGAGCTGACAGCATCGCGCTCCTCGCACTGATGCTTGAGCGTCGCCCCGACACGCGCATCCTTGCGAACTCCATGCTCGCGTGCTTTCCCTTCGCCCGCGAGTCGATGATTCTGGTTGACCCTTTCGGTGGTCGCGATGCGGCGCGGCGCAACGCTGCGGCGATTCGTCAAGCGATTGAGTGGTTGCGTGAGGGGCACTTGCTCATCGCATTTCCTGCTGGTGAAGTCAGCGCCGTGCATTGGGGCAAGTGGAGTCCGTGCGATCCGCCGTGGTCGACGATTCCCGCTCGTATGGCGATCGCCGCTGGCGCATCGATTGTTCCCGCGTGGTGTGAGGGGACGAATCGTCCGCTCTTTCATGCCGCAGGGCTTGTCCACCCGCGATTGCGAACAGCGCTGCTTCCAAACGAATTCCTCGCGCGGCGAGGCACACCGGTCGAATTCCGATTCGGGCGTCCGGTGCGTGCATCCGAAACTGCGGGACTCGACGCCGAAGGCCTCACGCGGCTCATGCGTGGCCGATGCGAACTCTTGCGGAAGTCAGAAATCACGGCGCGACCTTCGACCGATGTTGGCCAAGCGCCGGTCGCCCCGATGGCCGCAACTGCCGACGAGTTCGCTGCGGAATTTGAAGCGCTCCCGAAGGAAGACTTGCTCTTCAACGAGGGTGCCTACGCCGTCTACGCGACAAAGGCAGCGCGCGTGCCAAAGGCGATGTACGAGATCGGGCGTCTGCGCGAGATTGCATTCCGCGCGGTTGGCGAAGGATCAGGCAAACCCTGCGATACCGATCGCTTCGACGAGACGTACACGCAGATCATTGTGTGGAACAAAGATGCTCGTGAGATCGTGGGCGGCTATCGCGCGGGGCCGGTTTCGGAAGTGACGCGCGACGTCGGCATCGCTGGCCTTTACACCAGCACGCTCTTCGATTTCTCGCCGCGCATCGTGTCGGAACTCTCGAATGCGGTCGAACTCGGTCGCTCATTCGTGCGCGTCGAGTATCAACGTCAAGCGCTGCCGCTCTCGCTCCTCTGGAAGGGGATCGGCGTCTTCATGTTCACCCGCGGATATCAGCAGATGTTCGGTCCGGTGAGCATTTCGAATGACTACACATCGATGTCGAAGGAGCTCATCATGGAGTTCCTCGAACGACACCGGCTCGCGAAGCCGTTCGCGCCACTGGTGCGGCCAAAGCACCCGCCGGAGCGGCGACCCATCGAATCGTGGTCGGATACCGAACGCACACTTGCAACGGCAGACCTGACAAACGTCGATCGACTTGTCGATGAGATTGAGCGTGGACAGCGCGCGATTCCCGTCCTGCTTCGGCAGTACCTTCGCTTGAACGCGCGGCTGCTGGCGTTCAACGTTGATGCAGATTTCGGCGACGTCGTCGACGCACTGATGATTGTCGATCTTCTTCAGATCGACGAGCGCATCGTGCGGCATTACGTCGGCGACGAAGGCCCCGCGATGTTGCGCGCGCGTTTCAACACGCCTACGACCGCAAGCTAGTTAAGACCGCCGGCTCATCACGCCCGGATGCGAATCACGACTGCATGCTGATCGTCGGCTGTTGGAATTGTCCAAGCATCGACAACATCGAAACGCGTTGAGCGACGGCCTTTGCAACGCCGTCCAACTCTGCGCCGAGGCGCGCGTCGTTCCAATTTGCAAGCGGTGTGCCGCGGTCGCTGTGGACGCGGAGCGCGGTGCGAATCGCGATCGAGCCGAGGAAATGCAGACCCATCGAGTGGGCCATGATTTCCGCGCCGCCCTTGCCGAAGATGTCGTGCTCGCGGCCGGTGTCGTCGACGAACGAACTCATGTTCTCAACGACGCCGAGTACGGGCACTCCAAGTTGCTCGAACATCTTTGCCGCGCGGCGCGCGTCGTCTTGTGCGACTTGCTGCGGCGTACAAACGATGACCGCGCCAGAGAGTGGCAGCAGTTGTGAGAGCGTCAGCGGAACGTCGCCCGTTCCCGGCGGAAGATCCACAATGAGGTAGTCGAGTTCGCCCCATTCGGTCTGCGTCGCGAGTTGCTTGAACGCGCCGTGCGCCATGGGCCCACGCCAAATGAGCGGCTTGTCGGCGTCGACGAGCTTGCCGATCGTCATTGCCTTGATCCCATGCACTTCGAAGGGGAGCAGCATGTTGCCGCGCGCTTGCGTCTGCTCGTCCTCAAGGCCAAGCATGGTTGGCGCGCTCGGACCGTAGATGTCGCCGTCGAGCAGGCCCGTCTTCGCACCCATGCGAGCGAGTGCGACCGCAAGGTTCACCGCCACGGTCGACTTGCCGACGCCGCCCTTACCCGCACCCACCGCGATCACTTGCCGAACGCCCGGAAGCGGATTTGCGCCGTCGCGGGTTCGCTCATTTGCGCGTCGCACATCGGCGGTGAAGGTCACGTCGACGCCGTCGTACGGCGCGCCGACTTCCGTCGCTTTCGCCGCGATTGCCGCCTCGATATCACCGCGAATCTTGTCCTTCATGGGGCACGCGGGGGTCGTGAGTTCGACGGTGACCGCCGCTCGGCGGCCGTGGACTTGCGTTTCTTTCACCATGCCAAGAGTCACGAGATCCTTGCGGATGTCAGGGTCGAGGACGGTGCGGAGGGCTGCGACGAGGTGTTCAGGGGTGAGTTGCATGAGATGTGCAGGGGAAAGCGGGCAATCGTAGCGAGTCTCTGGCTTCTTCCCTCGAAGAATGTGCCACCGAGCGTCCGGCTGCCGAAAGAATGAGGGCTCGCCTCGTCGGGGGCGAGCTCCTCAGGAGGAACCGCTATGACAACTGCTCGACTTTCCATGCTGCGACCGCTTCCCATCCACGCAGCCATGACTAGAACCATGACCGCCGCCATCACAGCCGTGGCACTGACTTCAACATCTTGGGGCGTCAGCACGACACACATCGCAGCCCCCGGACTGCTGCATGCGGGAGCGACGGTCGCCGCGCTTCAAAACGAAGCTGCCCCAACGCCTCCCTCGAAAGAAGTGCCCTCCGCCAACCCCGCGCCGCCGAAGGCACCAGAAGATGTCCTGCGCGGCCCGAAGGTTCCCGACGTCGACGTCAAGAGCAACAGGCCTTTCATCGAGGGCGCGAAAGACGGCGAGAAATTGTCGAAGCCTGTCCTTGAGCAGCGCGTCTATTTCCGCGCGATCGATCTCATGGGTTTCGAGGGCGAAACCAAGGAGAAGGTCGACGCGATGCGAAGTGCGTTCGTTGATCGGGTCGCAGCCTACAACAAGGTCGCGCAAGTGAAGCGCGCAGCACTCGAAGCCGCGCGCAAGCAGGCCGATCCAACGCAGCCACCAAGCGAAGAGTTCAAGCGCGAAATGAACAAGCTTGAAGCGGAGCGCCCGAAGCTCGCGGAGTTGCAGAAGGAAGTGAAAGTCCTGCTCGGCGACGAGAAGGCTGCGCTGCTCGAGAAGAAATTCGCTGAGGAATTGAAGCGCGTTCGCGCGGAACAAACCAAGCAGACCGACGAGGCGCGCAAGAAGAAGCGCGCCGAACTCGAAGAGCAGAAGAAGCAAGCGGCGGAAGGAAAGTCGAAAGACGGAACGCCGTCGGATCAGAACGGTGACGGCGATATGAAGCCGAACGCGTGAGGTCTGTGCTGCGCTGCACGTCATGGAACGCAAAATGGAACGCGAGCAAAATCACGCAGAAACAAAGAAGCCCCGCACGCGCGGGGCTTCTTTCATTTCGTGAGACGTGTCATTTCGTGAGACGTGTCATTTTGTATGACGTTTCATTTCGTGTGACATGGTGCTGCTCACAGCAACGCGACGATTAGCCGCCACCAAAGACGCGCACGTCGTCGTACTCCGCAACAACGTAGGGGCCGGTTGGGTTTGAGCCGCCGCTGACGAGATCAAACTTCGGCGCAGTTTGCGTGCCGAGTCCGTCGTACTGCGAGAAGAAGACGCCGTCTCGGCCCGCCGAGATGATCGCGAATGCCCCGCGAGGCGCAGAGTTCGCGAGAATCTGCGCGGTGGTACCAGTCGGTGCGCCGAAACTCGGGTTGCGAAGAATCTGCGCAAGTGTTGCGCTGCGATTCGTCTGTGTTGTCAGGCGGAAGACGCTCACATCTTGATTGCGACCAAGTTCGCCCAACTCGCCCGACATGAGATAGGGGTTTGCGCCCTGATACGCGAACACCGCGTCCGCCAGACTCTCGGATGGTGCGCCACCAGCGACAAACACCGCGCCCTGCGGGCGAAGCTGACGGTAGTAGAGGACCGGTTGGCCCCATGCATCGAGAAGATCAGGGAGTTTCAACGGGTCGCTGACGTACGGGTTCTCGTTGCCCGCGCTCGTCAAGAATTGCCCCTTCGCAGGCAACAGATCGCTTGCCTTTGGCGAGAAGAACGACTTGTACTGCGTGCCACGGATACGCGGCCCTTCGCCGAGTTTCGCAGCGTTGACGCGAATCCTGAACTGACCGGTCGTCGCGTTTCCAAACGTCAACTCGGTCCAAGTGCTGTACGGCGCTTGGTTGTAAAGCGGATCGTCTTCGGGAATTCCGCCACCGCAAAGATGGAGGAGCGCATTCTCGGTGCCCGAGATCTGCGGCGTATCGGTCGAGTTCAGGATCGCCTCCGGAACGATGCCCGGGTAGAAGCCGAACTGCTGATAGAAGGTCTCACAGGCCTTTGAGAACTCCTGCAGGAGATTCTCGGTTTGCGTCTTGCGAGCGCGATCTTGCACGCGGCTGAGTGCGGGCAACAGGATGCCAATCAAGAGCGCGATGATGCCGATGACGACGAGCATCTCAGTGAGCGAGAAGCCGCTGGGGCGTCGCACAGACACCGCACGCGAGGAACGCGGCGCGTGGTTGGGAAGCGAGTGGTTCCGAAGCCAAGAGTTTCGAAGCATGGTGGGATCCTAACCGAAGGACTTCGCGGATCGCAGCCAGATTTGAGGCTCGACGTGCGGTCACGCAGCGCAGAGTTTCGGGCGAATGAGTCCAGCAGTCACGCGCGAGCGCGGTTTTGAGACGCAATTCGATCAATAGACACGTTGACGGGCTCTGCCGCGTGAGCGACTCTGCAGACCGTCGGGGGCGGGCCGCGGCAGGTGATTAGCCGCGCAACGGCCCGATTTGCCGCAGCGCTTCAAAGCCCGCAATAGCGGCCGCTGTCGCGAGGTTGAGGCTTCGAACCCCGTCGCCACCGGGCATCGGAATGGAAACGAGGTGATCTGCTCCGTGCGTGGAGGTAACCCACGAGGAGATCTCCGGCCCGAAGCCCGTCGACTCCTTCCCAAAGAGGAGGTAGTCGCCGTGCTGAAACGTCGCGTCGAAGTGGGTCTTCGGAACCCGCGCGGAGAATCCCCACAAGCGGCCTCTTGCGGGATTTTCCTGCGCGAGAAATGCACTCCACGAGGGGTGCTCTACACAGTCCACGAGATGCCAGTAATCGAGCCCAGCGCGACGCCGCGCTTTCTCGTCCATGTCGAAGCCAATCGGATGGATGATGTGGAGACGTGCGCCGAGCGCGGCGGCGGTTCGCCCGATGTTCCCCGTGTTGTTCGGGATTTCGGGGTTGAGGAGAACGATGTGCAGAAGGGGCCGCAGCGGTCACCACCACAGTTCAAGTGGGCGAAGATCTCGTGATCTCGGGGGCGAGGTTCTAGCGGGTAGGCTTGCATGCGCGCCGCTCGATGCTTGTCGGCGAAAGCAGCACGGGTTGAGCGCGCGCAGGTGACGCGCGCGAGCCTCATTCAACGCGCTCAGCGATCGAGTTCATCCTTCGAAAGCGGGCGCTGGAAGCCCGTTCCGGACGCGCGATCCTTCTTCGCCTGACCAACGCAGAGGAGGCACCACACGACGCAGACGATGATCCAGAGAGCGTTGGAGAAGAGGACGGGAATCATGGACGGTTACCTCGAAGCGTTCGTATCGATCAGATCGGTCGGTGAAGCGGTCAGGCAGATTGCGAGCGAAGCAGTAGGGCGAAACCCCAACCGACTCGAATCCAACTTCCGTGTGCTCTCTATCGGCCGACCGGGAACGCCCCCTGCGGGATTCGAACCTGCGACCTGCGCTTTAGGAAAGCGCTGCTCTATCCAGCTGAGCTAAGAGGGCACCGGAACCCCGAGTATAGCGGAAGCTCGATCTCGCCCGCGGCTCACCGCAACTCGGCGAGCCCATCGCGGATCGCGGTCAGGGCGCAGTAACCGTTCCAAACGACAAGGACGAGCAGGATGACCGGGTGTACCGCGAGGCTGTCGGGCGACATGGTGTCCCAAAGGAAGACCGCCGCGAGGCCCGCCGTCGCAAGCGCAACGGAGATCCCGTAGGCAAGCATGCTCCGCGGGGCGTTTCGGATCGCGAGGACCGTGGAGAGGGCGAGCAGGACGGTCGCGCCTCGCAGGGTCCAGACGAAGGTGATCCAAAGTGCGACGGGGTTTCCATCGCTGCCGTGGGTGTCGAGTCCCGCGAGAAAACCGTAGTACCCAAAGAGCACGGTTCCGATCAGCGGTCCGAAGATGTCGGGAGCAGGGGCCTTTCGGGCCGGTTGCGTGCTTGGCGTGTTCGACATGTGGGTAGCCTACCGGAACGCCGCCGCGCGCACGGAAACCATGCTGCCAATCATTCGCCAGATCTTCAATGAATGGGCCTGGATGACACCGCTGTTGTTGGTGGTCACCATCCTGATGTCGGTCGCCACCGTGGCGGCGGTGCTGCTTGATCGCCGATCGCGCTCACAGAGTGCGATGTCGTGGGTCTTACTCGTGGTGGTGGCGCCGTTCGTCGGGCCGATTGTCTATCTCTTCGTTGGGCGCGCGTGGCTTTCGGGGAAGCGGTCGCGCTCGTATGCACGAGTTGCGCAAGAGAGGGCGGAGTTTCGCCGCCGCGACGAAGCTTCCGGTGCGGCGGCGGATCGTCGTGCGGCGCGCGAGCGTGTGCAGTCGGCGCTTGCGATTGAACAGCGACGACTCGCGGTGCAGGCAGCATCGATCTCAGGTGACTTTCCGATCGGTGGAAACGACATCGAGATCTTCGATGAGGCGGAGGCGCTCTTTGCGCGGATGGCCGAGGACATCGATCGCGCGGAGCGGCATGTGCACGTCGAGTTCTACATCGCGCTTGACGATGCAACGAGTTGCCATGTCTTCTCGGCACTCGAAGCGGCTGCGCGGCGTGGTATCCCTTGTCGATTGTTGCTCGACGGGCTCGGGTCGCGCGCGTTCCTCAAAAGCCAACGGCATCGTGAACTCCGCGCCGCAGGTGTGCAGGTCGTGGAGGCCTTGCCGGTCGGTTTTCTTCGCCGCCGCTTCGGTCGCATCGATCTGCGGAATCACCGCAAGATCGTCGTGATCGATGGCGCGGTTGGTTACATCGGAAGCCACAACCTTGCATCGAAGGATTTCAAGGTGAAGGAGCGATACGCGCCTTGGATCGATGCCACGATGCGTGTGCGCGGGCCGGTCGCGAATGATCTCCAGAAGATCTTCGTGGAAGATTGGTATTTGGAGACCGACGAAGAACTCGTGAACTTGATCGCGCTTGGTGTGCGCGACGGAACCGATCCCGCGATCGCGCAGGTCCTCGGAACGGGGCCCGCGACGTACGAGAGCGCGATGCCTCAGTTGATTCTGTCGCTCGTGCATTTGGCCGAGGAGGAAGTGATCCTCACGACGCCGTACTTTGTGCCGGATGAGCCTGCGCTCGCGTCGCTTTTGACGACCGCGCGCCGCGGAGTACGCACTGTCCTCGTCGTGCCGGAACACAACGATTCGATGCTCGTCAAGCTCGCGAGCCGCAAGTTCTATCAACGCCTCCTCGAAGCGGGTGTTGAGATTTGGCAATACCGCGGTGGGTTGTTGCACGCGAAGACGATCGTGGTGGATGGACGCACGTCGTTGATGACGAGCGCAAATCTTGATCGACGCAGTTTCGAGTTGAACCTCGAGGCGAGCCTTGTGGTGTACGACGCCGAAGTCACGCGTCGGTTGCGAGCGGTGCAGGAGGGGTATCTGCGCAAGTCGAGGCGGGTTGAACCAAGCGAGTGGTACGCGCGGCCCGCGTGGAAGCGGCTGATCGAGAATGCGGTGGGCTTGATGTCGCCGCTGCTGTGAGGGCGGGTGCGGCGAGCGTTCGCGTCTGCGCGAGCCTTTGGCTCACCACAACGCCAAGTAAAGCAACGGTCAGAGGGAGCAAAGAGAAACCGCGCGCCGAACTTTGAAGGTAAGTGGCAACGCGGTTCGTTGCATGTCAGGAGTTGTTCGACGTGGATCCCGCCAGAGGGAGC
>JBEIJG010000112.1:0-8406 GCA_040380385.1 Phycisphaeraceae bacterium
AACGGGCTCGCGATCATAGATCCACCCCCGCGATCTTTCACGCACACCGCGCGCGGCGCGCCACCCCGCGTCTGCCTTGCAAAGACGCCGCCGCGCTCGCACCGCACCCAAGCAACTCTGCAAACATACCCCCGTCCGCGAATGTGGCGCACCACGGCGCGTCTACCCGTGCAATCTCGCGTTCGTCCCGCGAATTCCGCACGAATCCTTCTGCCGGCGAGATCGCGAGGTAGGTTTCGAACCGACGTCACCCGCCCGAGGAATCCATGCTGCACTTCCAAAAGCGTCGCATCGCCCGCGCTTCGAAGAGCCCGCAGCTCTTGCTCGCGGCGTGGGGCACCGCAGACGCTGACGCCGATGTGAACAACGACGGCACGGTGAACGCTGCGGATCTCTCGCTGCTCCTCGACACGTGGGGTGCGTGCAACGAAAGCCCGCACGAAGCACGGACTCTTCCCCGTCCAACCGCACAAGAAGCAGGCAATCATCGATGTATGGCCTTGCAACGTGCATCAACCACGCTCTCAAAACCGCCGAGAGGCGAATTGGTGCATTCCCAACGGTATTCACGTGGGTATTCACGGGGGAGTTCACGGGGGCATGCACGTTGGCGCTCCGCGCATCGACTCCTCGCCCTTTCCATCTTGATTGCATCGTGTGTGACGTTGGTGCTGTTCGTCATGCGCTCTGAACACGTGAGAGCGAGCGTCAGTGTTCTCTGCGCCTTTCTTGTGATCGAACTTTTCACAATCTATGGAAAGCGTCGCAGCGTACGAAGCGCGGCTGCGCCGGGCGAATCTGTTCATGAACAGCGCACGGAAGAGCAGGGTCGCCGCGACACGCGGCGGAGAATTGGATTTTCAATCAGCCTACGCATCGTCGTCGTGCTTGCGCTTGCTGGTGCGCTTCTTGCATCACTCGCGCTTGAGGTGCGCTTCGTCGCGATCGGAGCACTGATCGCGTTCCTTGGACTCGCGCTCTTCGGCGGATCGGCGTGGCTTGCGGCAGTCGGCGATGAAGAGGAATACTCCGAAGAAACACGCAATGCTGACGATCGAAGTCGCTCGCTCAAGCGTTGAACGCTGCGTTCGCCGCACGAACTGGCCGCGGCGCGAATCGCAGAGTCGACGAGAGCGCGGTGATGCGCACTCGCGCACTTCGTAGACCTAGCCATGAGCCATCACGCGGATGGTCGCACGATCTCCTCGGGTAACCACGGGAACGCTTTGCGTGCGTTGTCGGCCGCTTGATCGGGGTCAACACCACTTCCGTATTGCGGATCGCCAGCAAGGTCGACCGCGCGACGGATTTCCGCGATCGATCGAAGCCCCGAGTCGATGTCTTCGATCGATACATGGCCGTCGTCTGAAAGCCACGCCGTCAACGAACTCAAGCGATAGCAGAGCTCGATGCCCTTCTTCTCATCGAATTCCGCGATGAGCCGCGTTCGAACATACGAACTGAAGGACGTTCCAACACCGCCGAGCGTGAGCCAGTCGCCACTTCCACCGAGTACTGCGCATTTCGAAGACCGCATGCCGTAAAAGGGAACAACCTTTCGTACTGGCGATCGCTCACCTTGCTCGATATTTTTGCCGTCCTCGCTCGCGCCACCTGCGCGACCGTACCGACGCACCCACAACATGAACGTCGACGTCTTGAGCACGGTTGCGCCTCTGGTTTCAAGCGCGCACGCATCTTTGAGCGATTGCCCGTGCGCCAGTCGTTCGCAGACTCGCGCAATGATGAGTGCGCGCTGTTTCGCTGTCACCTGCATCACATTCCTCCCGATGAATATCGCGTATCGCGGATCGCCTCACGTTCTCCACGGTGAGCTTGACTGCAAACTTCACTGCGAAGTTCACTGCGAGGCTTCACTGCGAGGCTTCACTGCGAGGCTCTTGCCGAACTTCCGCCGCGCGTGAAAATCCTAACAAAGCAACATCGCGCCTGCGATTACACTCGCGGGATGTCCACCAACGCTTCACCCGCGCGCGCCTACGCAGCTCAATCGCCCACCTCCGCTCTCGCACCGCACGCGATTCAACGCCGCGCGCCGCTTGCGAACGACGTCGAAATCGACATCCTCTTCTGCGGTGTCTGCCACAGCGACCTGCACTTCGCGCGCAACGAATGGGGCTTCACGGAATACCCCGTCGTGCCGGGCCACGAAATCCTCGGCCGCGTGACGCGTGTCGGCGCGAATGTCACGAAGTTCAAAGTTGGCGATCTCGCGTCGGTTGGCTGCCTCGTCGATTCGTGCCGCACATGCGATTGCTGCAAGAAAGGCCTCGAGCAATACTGCATGACAGGCGCGATCTTCACCTACAACGGCGAAGACAAGCATCTCGGCGGCATGACGTACGGCGGTTACTCCGAGCGCGTCGTTGTCGATGAGAAGTACACGCTGCGCGTGCCCGCGAACCTCGATCCTGCTGCCGCGGCGCCGCTTCTTTGCGCGGGCATCACGACGTGGTCGCCGCTCAAGCATTGGAACGCGGGCCCTGGCAAGAAGGTCGGCATCGTCGGACTCGGCGGACTCGGCCACATGGGTGTGAAGTTCGCGCGCGCACTCGGCGCACACACCGTGCTCTTCACGACGTCTCCGTCGAAGGTCGCGGATGGCCTGCGTCTTGGCGCGCATGAAGTCGTCATCTCGAAGGACGAAGCTGAGATGGCGAAACACGCGAATTCGTTCGACCTCATCATCGACACGGTGTCGGCCGATCACTCGCTCGACGCGCTGATGGCGCTCATCAAACTCGACGGCACGATGTGCATGGTCGGTGTTCCGCCGAGCCCGCAACAGATCGCGGCGTTCAGTTTGATCCTCCCACGCCGCAATCTCGCGGGTTCGTGCATCGGCGGCATCGCCGAAACGCAGGAAATGCTCGATTTCTGCGGCAAGCACAACATCGTCTGCGACATCGAGAAGATCCGCATGGACGAGATCAACACTGCCTACGAGCGCATGCTGAAGAGCGATGTGAAGTACCGCTTCGTGATCGATATGGCCAGCTTGAAAGGCTAAGTGGCAAGACGCAACGGAACGCAAGCGATTCACTCGCCCGATTCCCGTACGATCCTGCGCATGTTGAAACTTGCCGCCGTGTGTACCGCGACTCTGTGCGCTGCGCTTTCATTCACCTCACTCATCCACGCATCGCAACCATCGAACACCTTCAAGGTCTTCATCCTCGCTGGCCAATCCAACATGGAAGGCCAAGCCGTCGTCGACCTTGACGGCAAGGACTACAACGACGCACGCGGCACACTGGTGACCGTGGCGAACGATCCCGAAACTGCACCGCTTGTCGCACATCTTCGGAACCCCGACGGCTCGTGGAAGACGCGCGACGATGTCTTCGTCCGCTACACGCCTGAACGCAAGCCCGCGAAAGTCGGTCCGCTTGCGTTCGGCTACACCCCGTACCTCGACACACATCACTTCGGCCCTGAGCTCCAACTCGGCCACGTGCTCGGCGACGCGATCGACGAACCCGTGCTGCTTGTGAAAACGGCGTGGGGCGGCAAGAGTCTCTACAAGGACTTCCGTCCGCCATCGTCGGGTGGCGATGTCGGCCCCTACTACCGTCGCATGATCGACGATGTGCGCACCGCGCTCGATCGCGCCGACGATGAAATCCCCGCGCTGAAAGACCGCACGCCCGAACTCGCGGGCTTCATTTGGTACCACGGTTGGAACGACGGCTGCGAACCGAAAACCGCGGTGCCGCAGTACGAACAGAATCTAGCGCACCTCGTCGAGGATCTCCGCCGCGAGTTCGCGACGCCGGAACTTCCCATTGTCATCGGCGAAATCACGGGCCCGTGGGTCGAGGCCCCGGGCGAGTGGAACACGCTGCGCCAAGCGCAAGCGGCTGCCGCCGCGCGCGTCGAAGTGAAGGGCGATGCAAACCGCGCGAAGCAGCTTGCACTCTTCGCGCCCACCGCGGCGTTCGTGCGCGAGCCTGGCGATTCGCCAAACCCTGGTCACGGACATCACGAGTTCGGCAACGCCGAGACATACTTCCTCGTCGGCGACGCACTGGGGAAAGCGATGCGCGCGCTTGCGGTCGACGGCGCACCGGCTTTCGTGCCGACGCTTCCGCCCTCCACGGGTGGATCGAAGAGAGGCGAAGCGACGGAGAAGGCCGCTGCGCCCGCGAAGGGCGAGATGTCGGGCTACATGCTTGTTCCCGTCGAGCGCGTGCCGGAAGAGTTCAACGCTGGCTTCTCGCTCTACGCCGCCGCGTGGCCCGTTGTCGAGCGCTACCCCGGCTCAAATTTTCAAACGGGCCTCTTCGGAACGTGGATGTTCGCGCAGTACGCGCGCGGCGCCGATGGCAAGCACGATCCAACCGACAAGCCCGGCAACATGTACTCCGACATCGAAGGCGGTCTCGGTTGGTGGCGCGATACACGCTTCGCGACGAAGACTCCGAAGTTCATCATGGGCGGCGTTGCGCCAGATTTCGCCGCGTGGGCAAACGGACCTGGTGCTGGCAAGGGCCGCGATTGGAACAAACCGCTCGGGAAGTACGCCATCGCGCAACTCTCGCCATGGGTCGTGTGGCCGCCAGATGGGCTGAATCTCGCGCAAGGAACATGCGGCGAACTCTTTGGCTACGGCTACGTGCCGCTGCCACTTGTTGAAGCGAAGCCCGCGCGCGAGATCGATGGCCAAGCGCAGGCCGCGACTGGCGACAACTGCTGGACGCTCTTCCTGAACACCGCGAACTTCAAAGGTCCCGTCGCCTTCTTCACGCCGCACTTTTGGGCGGAGAACATCCTCACGCGCCCCGAACTCGCGGGCAAACTTCTCGACACGCGCGCGAGCGATCCGAACAAAGCGTTCCAAATGGAAACGCAGTGGGTTCCCGCGTCGATCGCTGCAGAAACCGCAGACGGCACAACCTACGCGCGCGTCGCGCCGACGTCGTTTCCCGTCGACGCTTCCGGCCGCACCGTGGTGTTGCATCGCCTGACGAGCTACACGCGCGCCGCGCTCCCCGACGCCGTGCGTGCGTGGTTCGCTGGTGGAAGCCCCGCGAGCGGCGCGCTCGATCCGGCCGCGGCGCATGTCCAGCGCTTCAAGAGTGGCGGCGGATCGACGTGGCGAATCTTCGGCGAGAAAACCGACAAAGACGAGCGCCGCGACCTTGATTGGCGCGCGTTCGGCACGCCCGTCGCACACGATGAGTATTCGTACGGATACACGTGGAACCCCGCGTTCGTGAAGCCCGTTGATGAAGCGGCCGAAGGTCGCGGCCCGCGCGTGCGCTTGCCCGAGTACTTCCGTCTCACGCCGCGCGAAGGAAAGAAGCCGCTCTGGACTGCGGTCGACGCGAAGGATGTTCCGAGCGAGACCGGCCTCGCGAAGCTCCGCTTCAACACCCCGCGCGAGAAGGGCGAAGGCGCGTACACAACGCCAACCGAAGCCGAGAGTCCGTTCAAGAAGCCTGGCCCCGTTGCAGGCCCCTTCGAAACGACGCTCGGCGACGGCAGCACCGTGACCTACGCGTGGTACCGCTTCGCCGATCAACCCGCGATGCTCAACGCCGGTCTCACCGATGCGGAACGCGAAGAAGCACAGCGCCGCGTGGAACTTGTGCACCGCGCGTGGACGAAGGAGCGCGAATACATCGCGCCACCGACGACGGGTTCACTCGCGTCACTTGACGCGGCACTACTTGTCACGCCACCGAAGGGACTCGAAATCGGCTACGTCCCGATTGCGCTCAGGCAAGAACTGAAGCAAGAACGTAAGCAAGAGCGGAAGCCGCAGAAGTAGTGGAACCCTGCGGCTGCACACTCAAACCTCGGGCGCGTTCCAATTCGACAAGAGTTGCGTGAGGTCATCGCCATCGACGATGCCGTTGCCGCTGAGGTCACCAATCTCTGCGTCGGTTGCGCCCCACAACGCAAACAGCGTCGAAAGATCGGTGGCATCGATGAAGCCATCCGCGTTGAGATCGCCGCGGCCGTACGGGCAAGTGCTCTTGTCGGAGGTCGAATCATCGAAGGCGCCATCGGTGAACGGCGTCGAGAAATCGCGAATCGCGATCGTGTGGCCGAGTCCCGCCGCGATCTTCTTCACCTTGCCGATGTCCGCCGGAATGTTGCACTGGCCGTCGTGGTTCTCACCCCAACAGAAGACGCGGCCAGCCGAATTGAGCGCGACCGAGTGTGAGTACCCCGCTGCGATCTGCACAGCCGTGCCGATGCCAGCGGGGACGTTGAGATTCGGATTGTCGGTGAGCGATGTCCATACATAGATCGATCCATCCGATCGAAGCGCGAGCAGGTGCCGTCCGCGAACCGCAACAAGTGACGCGGTTCGATGCTCCACGAGACCATTGCGTTCGAGCTCACGACCATGTCTCAGTCACGACCATGTCTTCGTCACGACCATGTCTTCGTCACGACCATGTCTCAGTCACCACCAGTCATTCGTCAAGCACGATCGATAGACATGTGAGCGATCCGTCTGCCTTCGCGATCTCGCTCAGCGCGAGCTCGATGATGCGCAGTCCACGCTGCTCGAGCGCTGCGCGTACGCGCGGAAATCCCTTCGCGATGATTGCGGTCCCATGGACCACGACGGCGTTCGCAGCGTACGCCTCGTCGCGCGGCACCGTCACCACCTCAAGGTCGCCGAAAAGGGCCGGATCGACCGTTCCTTCGGCGAGCAGCACAGCACCGTCGTCGATCCGCGATACCACGCACTTCAGGTGAAGGAAACCTTCGACGGGAACCTCCACGACTGCGAAGCCAAGAGCACCAAAGAACTCGCGCACGCGTCGAACGCCCTCATCATTCGTCCTTGCAGAACGACCGACGAACCATGTCTTTCCAACACGCAGGCAATCGCCGCCGTCGATCGTTGCCGGTGGATGGGTGCTCTCAACGTGCCCCGCATCACCAAGAAGATCGACAAGTCGTTCCGCGACCGACTTCGTCTCACCGCGCCGCGACAACGCACCCGGCCGCGTTACAAGCGCATGCACCCCAGCCACCAACGCACAGTCTTCGACGAAGCAAGCGTCGGGGTGCGCATCCAGCGGCGGCATGACCTCAACAACAAGCCCCGCGGATTGAAGCGCATGCACATACGCAGCATGCTGCATCCGTGCGCGCTCCACATCGATCGCGGCAGCCGTCGGATGCATCACGACGGCGTCGCGGAAGGTCGCGGAGATTCCGCGCACGATGGCCCTCAATACATGATGGGCTTTCGATGCATGATGGGCCCGAGTGAACACGGCAAGAATGTAACTGCGCTTGCGAGGCTCCGTCTCACGAATCCGCCGGCCTTCGGCAATCCGTTCGACAGAGCCTCGACAAAAAAGCCGCGACAAAACCTCGACAAAACCTCGACAAAGCCTCGACAAAGCCTCGACAGAGCGCATCGTGCGCTGCGTTTCGCCACATCATCCGCGCACGCGGCCTCGCAATCTCAACTCGTCCTCGCAATCTCAACTTGTCCACGCAATCTCAACTTGTCCACGAGTCAAGCAACATCGACAAGTCCTGCGCATCAACCACGCCGTTCTGTCCGATGTCCGCTGCCGGATCGTTCGTACCCCATTGCGCGAGTAGTTCGCTCAAGTCCGCCGCATCAACCGCACCACTTCCATCGATGTCAGCGGGTGTGACATAGTTGAACCCCGACGGGCTAATCACCGAAACTGTTCCGCGGAACGGTGTGCCATCGGCGTTGACGATGCTCGCGGCGCCACGCCAACGCAGCGTGTGGCCAAAGTCGGCGGACGCATTCGAGAACATCCCCGGCTGCGAGCCAGCCGTGACATCTGCGAGCGATTGACTCGACATCGAGATCGAGATCACGCACGATTGACTCGGTGTCACCACGACATTCACTGGAATGGTGCCCCAGATCCCGCCCGAGCGATCAAAGTCGCGATAGGTCCATTGCCCGTTTTCGACCCAGTCCTCGACACCCTTCGACATGAATCCCGTGAAACTTCCACTTCCACCTTGGCTCGACGAGAAACTCATGCTGTAGTCGACACGCGCGAATCCATTCTGCCCGACTCCGGCTGGCGGCAGTGTTCCGTGCGAGTAGGTCACAGTGCCAGACGATCCCACTTCAAAGTGCATCGTCTTCGGCCCCGGAACCGCACCCTTCGCTGGCTCTTCAAGCATCACGCTGAACGAGTCGGTCATGCTCGCAGTCGCACGAATGTTGCAGCCGTCGATGAATGGTGTCGTATCGCGCTGCGCGTTTGCGACGGCGAATGTCGAGATCATGCCGCGTCCCGCCATGGCGCTCGCGTCGCCGCCGATGATGCCGTTCTGATAGGTGTCAAAGGCTGCGCGCAGAGAATCACTGCCGACGCCGTTGATGATGCGGGTGCCAAGACCGGTTGCGATGATGCGTGT
>JBEIJG010000113.1:0-8380 GCA_040380385.1 Phycisphaeraceae bacterium
AAAATCGACTGCGCGTTGTGGAGGAGGACGTTGGTGTCAAGCACAAAGTGCTTGCGCGCCGTCGCTCGCGCAGATTGGGTGCGGGCGAGGCCTTCGGTCACGACATCCGTGCGATCTTGATTCAGCATGCAAGCCCTCCTATGGCTGGAACTGCGCTGAGTTATGTCACTCCGCAGGGATAGTCGGTTCGGTTCGCTGACCTTTCAACCCATCCGCGCAAAGAACGCAAGAATTCTTGAAATAGAGAGTTCTTGAAACAGGGAGTCGTTGAAGTCACCCAAGGACCGCTATTGCAGCGGATCGACATCCGCCCGCGCGATCATGCATTCAAGGCCCTGCGGCGATTCGAGCTTCCCAAGTTGCGTCGCCATTTGCGCCGCGAGCCGCGGCAGATAGCCGCGTTCAGTGTTGGTGTGCCCTGCAAGTACGACCTCGAGCCCGAGCGCGTGCGCGCGAAGCACATCGTGGTGTGAGAGTTCGCCCGTGAGAAAGAGGGTTGCGCCCGCAGCCGCGGCCTTTTCGAGGAGGCTTGCGCCGCTGCCGGCGCAGACCGCGAAACGCGTGTGCTGGCGAGCCGAACCTCCCAAGGCAGGCCGAGAGACTTGCATCACCCCACCGCCGAGCTTTGGACGAACGGTCGCCGCGATTTCCTCGGCTGTTCGCGGTGTCGAGAGCGACGCCACGCGACCCGAACCGACGCGCGGATCGCATAGATCGCTTGGGATCGCGGCGAGAGAAATCACGTCAAACGCTGGTTCTTCGTAGGGATGCGCCCCGCGCAAGGCGGCGACGACTCGACCGAGATCGCGGCGATGGAAGGCCATCTCAAGGCGAACCTCACTGACGCGCTCGAGGTGGCCGGGCTTGCCGACGGCGGGATTCGAACCCTCCGCGCCAAAGAACGTGCCCTCGCCTCGCACCGTGAACGAACAGTGCGAGTAGGCACCGATTTGCCCCGCATTCGCCTCGGCGAGCGCGGTGCGAACCTCTTCAAGCGCCGACTCCGGAACGAAGACCACGAGTTTGTGCGTGTTGTCGGTGTTGCCGCCCGTGACGTTGATTGGCGGAGTGATTGCGCGGATGTCATGCGCCGCGGGATCGACCACTTCGACGAGCCAATCGTTGATGCCGCCAGCAACTGCGTCGAGCGCGGTGTGCGGCGAGTAGATCGCGATACCCGCGCGAACCGCGTCGATCGCAACACGCCCCTGCCACGTTGCGCCGTCGAGGCGTTCAAGCGGTTTGAAGAGGAGCGGGTGGTAGCCGACGATGAGATCGGCGCCGGTCGTGCGTGCCTCGGCGAGGACCGCGGGCGTGACGTCAATCGTAAGAAGCACGCGGCGGATTTCGCGGCCGTCGCCCGCGACGAGCAGCCCCACGCGATCCCACTCTTCCGCGAGTGCGAGCGGAGCGATGGCACCAAGAGCGCGAACGAGCGTGTCAAGTGAGGGCATAGAAGGAGTGTACGGAGGTGGGTCGAGAAAGACCGCCTCGCCGCACGAGGTGCACGAGGCTGCACGAGGCGCACGAGGCGTCTCACGTGGAATTCCCCCACCGATTGACCACGTCCTCTCGGCGATCCACTCCGTCGGCCGCTCGAAGATCGTGCCACCCGCCGTTCACACCACCAGCATCGCCGCGCCGAGCATGCCCGCGTCATCGCCAAGCGTGCTCGCGAGGATGTCGGTCTTCCGCAGCACCGACGGGAATACCGCGCGATCGAAACTGCGCCGGACCTTCGAGACATACGCCTCGCCGAGCGCTTCGGTCACGCCGCCGCCGAGGACGACGCAGTCAATCGACAGCATCGTGACGACGTTCGCAATCGCGATGCCGAGAAACTCAGCACTTCGATCGACAACCTTGCGCGCGAGTTCATCTTCCCGCTCGTAGGCGCGCGCGATCGTCGACGAGCCGAGCGCCGCATCGATCCCACGATCGCCGCCCTTCTCCCCTTTCTCACCGTCCTTCTCACCAAGCTTCTCCGCGATCAACTTGTGAAGGATCGACTCGGGGTGCATCGGAAGCAGTCGACGAATCGCGTTCACGATGCCCGTGCGCGAGCAAATGTCTTCAACGGTCATGAAGCCAGGCTGTCCGGCTGGGAAGAGAATGACGTGCCCGATTTCTCCGGCCGTGTGTCGCGGACCGCGCCACAGACCGCCGCCGAGCACGAGCCCTGCGCCAACGCCCGTCCCAACCCAAACCGCGAGGACGTTTGTGCGCCCGCGCGCTGCGCCAAGTTGCAGTTCGCCCCACGCGGCAACATTCACGTCGTTATCGAGTGCCACGGGTATGCGCAGCTCCTTCGCGAGCATCTCGCGGAGCGGCACGTTCTCCCAGCCGAGATTGCCTGCCTTGATCACGAGGCCCTTCTCGAAGTCGACCGCGCTCGGAGCACCGACTCCCACGGCGAAGAGTTTCTCACGCGGCACGCGGCCATCATCGAGCGCACGACCAACACCTTCGCAGAGTCGACGAATCACTTCGTCGCGCCCTTCGTGTGCTTTCGTCTTGCGCTTCGCGCGACCGACAACTTTGCCCTCGGCGTTCACGACGCCGATTTGCATGTTGGTTCCACCGAGGTCGACACCGACCACGACCATGTCCTTCGGAATGCCTGCGATCCTCATGCGATCCTCATGGTGCCGAGTGTACTGTCGGCTCGTGAGCGTCATGTTCATCGTGCTTGCCTGCGACACGGTCGCCGTGCCAGAGCCGACGAACGAATCCCAGCACGTCGTCGATGATCATGAGATTGGCCGGCAGAATGATGAGCGTGAGAATCGTTGCGGAGAGCAGCCCTGCTGCGATCGAAATCCCCATCGGGATCAGGAAGCGCGCTTGGAACGACTCCTCGAGGAGCAGCGGGAGAATGCCGAAGATCGTCGTACCCGTCGTCAGCACAATCGGACGAAGCCGCGACGCGCCCGAGTTCAGGAGCGCCTCTTCATGACTCTCGCCATCGCGCATGCGCTCGTTCGCAAACTCGACCAGAATCAGCGAGTTGTTCACAACGATGCCTGAAAGCGCGACCGTGCCGATGAGCGAGAGGAACGTGAGTTCATAGCCCATCACCATGTGGCCCCACACAACGCCGATGAGGCCGAACGGAATCGCAATCATCACGGCGAGCGGCTGCGTGTACGTACCGAAGAGCCACGCGAGCACGACGTAAATCAGTACGAGCGCCGCAGCAAATGCGTACGGCAGCGAACTGAAGGCATCCGCGAGATCTTTTTGTCGACCCGCTTCGCCAATATCGATGCCGGGCATATCACGCTGAATAGCCGCGAGTTCGGGCGCAAGCGCGCGCGTGATGTCTTCAGGAATCGTGCCCGCGCCGCAATCTGCGGTGACAGTGATCGCGCGCTGTCGATCGACGCGCTTCACCGCGGCGTACGCGTTGTCTTCGGTGACATCCGCAACTTCTGCGAGCGGCACGCGACCACCTGCTGGCGTCGCGATCCACAAATCCGTCACCGAGTCGATGCGCGCGCGCGAGGATTCATCGAGGCGAACGCGTACATCGATATCTTCGCGATCGGCCGAATAAGTGTGCGCGTCGAGTCCGAAGAGAATGCCGCGCACTTGCCGCGCGACATCGACGGTGTTTAGTCCCATCGCAGCAGCGCCTTCACGAAGTTTCACTTGCAATTCACGCTGCGTGCTGAAGTCGTCGTCGTTGATCGAGTAAACGCCCTCGAAGCGGGCAAGCGCGGTCTTCAATCGATCTGCCGCCTCGCGCGCAAGGATGGGGTCGTCCGAACGAATCTGGTAGGTGATGTCCGCGCCCGCGGGGCCGCCAGAAATCTCAGAGTATGTCACGCTCTCCGCCTCATCGACAGAGCCAATCGCGGCGCGCACTTCGTTCATCACCGTGCCCGAATCACGCGAGCGCGTTTCGACGGGATAGAGCTCGACGAAAATCTGCGCGATATGCGCGGCGTTGGCGTCCGGTTGCCCCGTTTCAAAGTTCGTACTTTGGCCGAGAATCGAAGAGTAGCCACTGATTTCCGCAGGGCCTTTGAGCGCATCTTCGAAGCGACGCACCACCGCCGCCGTCGCGTCTTGCGTAGAGCCAATCGGCAGACGAATGTCGACGATGACCGTTTCGGTGTCTTCCGCCGGAAGGAACACAAACGGCAAGCGCCCACCAGCAATCAAACCGAGGCTCGCGATGAGCACGCCAAGCGTGAGGCCCGTGGCGGCGTAGCGATGTCGCACGCAATAGCGCGCAAAGCGCAGATATGCACGTTGCACTGAAGGAACGAAGTGATCTTCGCGCCAACTCTCAAAGCGGCCCCACGTTCGCGCGAGCCAGTTCGCACGACGTTCGCGCATGCCGTGAATGGCGTGCGCCATGTGCGCGGGAAGAATGACCATCGTCTCGACGACACTCGAGCCAAGCGCGACTGCGGCAACAATCGGCAGCGCGGACAAGAGATCGCCCATGCGACCCGCGATGTACGCGAGCGGCAGGAACGCGAGAATGATCGTGGTCGCGTTGGTGACGATCGGCCAGAAGACGCTCTTCGTGCCTTCGATCGCGGCTTTCTTAGGGTCGCGACCACCTTGGGCACGCTGCATGATGATGTCGGCAACGACGATCGCATCGTCGGCAAGCATGCCGACAACGATGAGTAGTCCGAACATCGTGACGAGATTCAGCGTGACGCCAAGCGCCCACATCGTGAGTGCCGTGCATCCGATCGAGACGAAAATGCCCGACATCACCCACCACGCGGCGCGGACATTCATGAAGAGGACCATCACGATCAACACGAGCACGGAGCCCTGCAGCGCATCGTTCGTGAGGAGATCGAGACGACCCTCGATGATGCGCGCGAGATCGTTGTGTCCCGCAATCGCGCATGGCAGCGGATTGTTGCGGTTCGCTGCTTCGCCGAGCGTGTAGCCGCGTTCGCGATCAGAACCATTCAGAAGCCCCGTGAGTCGATTCCAAACGCTCGCCGGTTGAAGCGCTTCGCCGTTGCGCGCCGCGACATATCCGCGCACCATTTCTGCGATGCGCACCGCGTCTTCATCGGGACCTTTGAAAATGACGAGACTCGTCGCGGGCTTACCGTTGTAGCGACGCACAACTTGCTCGTCCGCGAAACTCTCGACGACCTTCGCGACATCCCCAACCGCGACAACTTGCCCGCCTGACGTTGCCTTCAGCGGAATCGCGCGAATCGCATCCGCGCGCTCGGCCGCACCGAGTGTGCGTACGCCAACGTTCGTGCCGCCTGTGCGCATCGTGCCCGACGGCACTTCCGCCATCCACGCCTGCACGACATCGGCCACTTGCGAGAGTCGCAGTCCGTGCCGCGCGAGCGCCGTGCGATCGACATCGACGCGAATCTCATACGGCCGCGCGCCGGTGAGAACGAGTGTTCCCATCCCAGGCAGCGTGCGGAGTTCATCACTCACTTGCCGCGCCGCGCGCTTGAGCGCTTCTTCGCCCGCGTCGCCGAACAGCGTGACGATCATCACGGGGAAATTCGGCTTGAGTTCGGTCACGCGGATGCGTTCCGCGTCGGCGGGCAGATCTTGCAGCGAGTCGATCGCGATACGAATATCTTCGATGCCCTGGTTGATGTCGGCGCCATCATCGAACTCGACGACGATGCCACCGCCGCCCTCGACGAGGTTCGACGAAACCTTGCGTGCGCCTTCGACGTCGATGACGACGTCCTCGATCTTGCGCGCCATCGCCTCTTCGACTTCTGCGGGGCTCGCGCCTGGATAGATGATCGCGATGCGCGCGGCTTCAGGCTCGACCGCCGGGAAGAACTCGCGGCGCATCAAGAGCAGCGCGGCGACTCCTCCAATGACGAGGAACCACATCAAAAGACTGCCGAAGACAGGGCGTTTGACGCCAAACGTGATGAAGTCCATAGATCGTCTCCGTCAGGGGGCGTTGGTGTCGGGCTTCAACCCAACTTCGCCATTGCGAACGGGAACGACTGGTGCGCCTTCACGAATGCGGCGCGAACCATCAAGCACCACGAGTGCGTCGGTGGGCAACGGTTCTTTGAGCACGATCCACTCGGTGTCGGGCAGCGTCGGCGCGAGTCGGCCGGAAAACCCGAATTCGACTTCCACAGGCACGCCGCGCGCAAGGCCGTCGCGCACCACGAGAATGCGCCCGCCGCTGATCGCGCGACGAGGAACAAGTGTGCGCGGGCGTTCGTCGCTTGCGGCAACTTCGGCCTCGACGAAGGAACCCGGCGCGATCGCGTCGCTGCCCGACGCTTCGGCGTACACCGTCATCGTGCGCGTCGACGCATCATCTTCAGGTGCGATGCGCGCGACACGCGCTTCGACGCTCGTCGCACCCGCGCGATCGGCGCGCAGCGAAACACGATCGCCAACGCGAATGAACGGACGCGCCTGCGCGGGGAGCAAGATCGGAATCTCGAGTTGGCGCGGATCAACGATCCGCGCGACGAGCGCGCCAGCGGCGGCCATTTCGCCCGGATCGAGCGGCGCGGTTTGCACGACGCCCGCCATCGGAGCTCGCACCACCGAACGCTCGAGCGACAGACGCGCGAGGTCGCGCGCTGCCTCTTGCCGCGCTTTTTCAGCGAGCAAAGCCGCACGTTGGAGCGGCAACTTCTGCGACGCGTCGCGTGCCGCGATCAATGCACGCTCCGAGAGAATCGCAGCGCCGCGTGCACGATCGACTTCGCGCGCGACGGCGGCGTCTTGCGACGCAGCCTTCCGCACCCGCTCGAGATCGTTCGTTGCCATCTGCGCATCTTCTTCCGCGAGTTCAAGCGCACGACGGAGCGAACTCTCGTCGAGCGCCAACATCGAGAGCTGCGCGTCGATCCCCTTGATCGCTTCTTCCGAAATGTTGAGTTGCCGACGGAAGTCGCTCTCATCGAGCGTCACGAGCGGCTCGCCCGCTTCGACTGTCGCGCCTTCGCGGTAATTCGGATGCACGGTGGCAACCGTCGCGGAAACCCGCGCGGGCACGTCCGCGGCATCAAGCGCGCGCGCTTGCCCGAACGCGCGGAATCGCCGACCAACCGCCTGCGTGATGGGCTCGGAGACGACAAGCCGCAGCCGACCGGTTTGCGAAGGATCGCTCGCCGGCGGTTGCGGGCGCGTGTTGTAAAGCCACGCATAGATACCGACACCGATACCGACGAACGTCAGTGCAAGCGCGACCCGCAGAAAGAACGCGAGAACTCGAGCAATGGGACGGGGCGTGCTGGCGGACGAAGTCATGAAGGGGAAGAGTATAGGTCGAGGCCTCTTGCCAACCGCGTGTCTGCTACCTTTCGGAGCATGGCTGAAGCTTTGACAGACGCTGACATCAAGAAGATTGCGAAACTCTCGCGGCTGAGTTTGCCGGATTCGCAGGTGGGTCAAGTTCGGACGCAGTTGAGTTCGATTCTTGGCCACATCGCGAAACTCCAAGCACTGCCGACCGAGGGCGTTGAACCGATGGCGCATCCGATGAAAATCGTGAATCGCCTCGGCGCCGATGAGCCAAAGGCGTGCATGCCCGTCGAGGAACTGTTGAAGAACGCGCCAGCGGTTGAGGACCGCTATCTCGCTGTTCCGAAGGTTCTCGGTGAAGGAGGTGGCGCGTGAGTTCGACCGGAAGCCCTCTGCCAGCGCTTGTCGCTGCGAACCCGAAGCCGCTCGCCGAGATCTGCGCGGATGTGCGCGCAGGACGCACGACCGCACGCAGCCGCGTGGATCACTTCCTCGCGCGGATCGCCGCACATGATGGCGAAATCCACGCCTTCAACGAGGTCCACGCCGATGCCGCGCGCGCGATGGCCGATGCCGTCGACGCCGGAGTGAAGGCAGGTCGCGATCCCGGTCCGCTCGCCGGCGCCGTCATCGCGATCAAAGACAACATCGTGATGCGCGAGGGAAAGACGACCTGCTCGTCGAAGATGCTCGCGAACTACCGATCACCCTTCGATGCGACGGTGATCGAGCGTCTGCGCGCGGCAGGCGCGATTTTCATTGGAAAAACCAACCTCGACGAGTTTGCGATGGGTTCGTCCACCGAGAACAGCGCGTTCGGCGCGACGCGCAATCCGTGGGATACGGCGCGCGTGCCGGGCGGAAGCTCGGGCGGCAGCGCCGCCGCGGTCGCGGCCGGATTCTGCGATGCGTCGCTTGGTTCAGATACCGGCGGCTCGATTCGCCAGCCCGCAGCGCTCTGCGGATGCGTGGGCTTCAAGCCGACGTACGGCCGCGTGTCGCGCTACGGACTTGTTGCGTTTGGCTCGAGCCTCGACCAGATCGGTCCGTTCGCGCATTCGGTGGCGGATGCGACGCTTGTCTACGACGCGATCGTCGGGCGCGATGAACTCGATTCGACGAGCGCCGACGCGGAGTGCGCGCC